>JAPLFS010000035.1 GCA_026390555.1 Pseudomonadota bacterium | reverse complement strand
GGTTATGGTGTGGGTGGATTGAATGTTACGCAAAGCGGTATTTACAGGAGAGGCACACCCACTCAGCCAGGTTTTGGAATTTCTAAATCTGGAACTAACCTGTATAATGTTAGGTATGGCAATCTTAGGTTTCCGATAAGATGGTAAGTCTCTAGTTCCGTTGTTTCAAGCTTGTAACAACCCTGGGGCGACATCTCATCATAAGGTTTATACCTTCGATGTCGCCCCCACCTTTTTTATAACATCCCCCTACAATCAAAGTAGACCGCACCCCCTGGTATGGCTATAACGAATGCTACAGTCATATAAAACGCGCTACAAAGGAGACTATGGATTCTTCAAAGATAGAGACATTTATGCAGCTTGCTGGACAAGCAACGAGAGCACAGCTTCAAAGCGGAGATCCAAAGACCCGCGCTCTCGGTGCTCAACTGCTCCTCTCGGAGGTGCTTGAGTATGTTATCCACGGACTAGGTGTTATACCGAGCTTTGCAGGTACCCCTATTACAGCACCAGACTCCCTGAGCTATGAGGCGCTACATGAACCCAATACAGAAGAGATGGTGGACGGTCTAGCCGATGTTGCATATACCATGTACTGGAACGCCTGCGCATTTGGCGTGCCGCTTGAAGATGCCTTTAATTTGGTATGTGATAATAATCTTGAGAAATTTGTCAAACTCTCTGACTGGAAAACCGTTGCGCGCGAACTTGAGAGCCACGAGTGGCACTGTGGTCTTGATGTTATCTGGCCCCCAGAGGTAGTGCGGGTTGAGGTTCTTAAGATCTCAGGGGATTTCTTCGCTGTCGGTAAGGACACGCGCGGCAAGGTGCGTAAGCCCTCCACATATAAGCCGGTCGATCTCTCTCAGCTCGTAGCAAACTCATAGTACAACATGAAACTATGTCGATTCGGCGAGATAGGCTCAGAAAAACCGGCGGTGCTTGTAACCTCTGGGTCAATTGAGCAACGACTAGATGTGTCGGCGTTCTGCACCGACTTTAACGAGGAGTTCTTTGATAAAGATGGAGTAGCCCGTCTTACAGAGTGGCTTTTGCTAAATGGCGCATCAGCTCCGCGCGTACCCCAAACGGCTCGCATAGCTCCCCCCATAGCACGACCCAGTAAGATACTCTGCGTTGGCCTTAATTACCGCGCACATGCCGAGGAAACCTCCTCGCCGCTACCCACAGAGCCTATGATATTCTCTAAGGCTACAACGGCTATGTGCGGAGCAACCGATCAGATACGGCTCCCAAGGGGCGGAGCAAAAACTGATTGGGAGGTTGAGTTGGCTGTGGTGGTCGGAACACGCGCCTCATATATCAGTGTCGCAGATGCAAGCAAACACATAGCAGGTTACTGCATTATGAACGACATCAGCGAGCGTGCCTTTCAGAAGGAACGGGGTGGGCAGTTTATTAAGGGCAAGAGTTGCGACACATTTGCGCCGTTTGGCCCATATCTACTTAGCAGTGATGAGCTAACCACGACGGAGGATCTACACCTCTGGCTCTCGCTGAACGGTGAAATCTGTCAGGATGGATCTACTCGCGATATGCTCTTTTTCTTCCCGGCGATGTTATCAGCACCGGCACCCCTGCAGGTGTTGGAGCCGGAAGATCTCCACCGCGCTTTCTTACTACGGGAGATGTAATAGAATACGGGGTAGAGGGGCTCGGTATCTGTAAGAACTCTATTATTTAACGGATATCGCAATGTCCTCACTACAGATCTCTCCACATACTGTTTTAGTGCACGGTCTTGGCAGAACACGTTACGATATGTTCCTGCTTGCTCGCCGGCTACGCAGACTTATCCCAGAGACCACCGTTCACACCTTTGGATACGCCTCACGACACCTTACTATCTCGCAAGCAGCAGAGCAGCTCGATTCATTTATCGCTAAGATCGCACAGGGTGCACCGGTTTCATTCGTTGCGCACTCGCTAGGTGGTATAGTTGTCCGAGCTCTGGACTCTTATGATACAATATCGGCTCCACTGCACCGCCTTGTAACGCTCGGCTCGCCTCATAACGGGGCAACGATAGCGCGCATTCTTAAAAACTACTCTGCCATGCGTTCGCTCTTTGGCCCGGCTCTCTCTGAACTAGGGGATCTGACCCTCTCCAAGCGATCTAATCACATTGAAATAGGGTGCGTGATCGGATCGTTACATTCAGTATGGGGCGCACTCTCAATCTTTAGTGAGGATAACGATGGGCTCGTTCTTGTAAGAGAGGCGCACCTAGAGGGTTGCCAAGGCGAGATTATAATCCCTATTTTTCATGGGGTCTTTCCATTCAGCCGCAGAGCAGCCGACCTTTCGGCTAGCTTTTTACGCACAGGCTTGTTTCTGCCGCCGCAGAACAGCGCCGTTTAAAATAAGTAGTAGTAACATAGCCCACGGCAACCATACGAAATGGTGCTGGGCATGCCCTGTCTGCGTCCCTACTACTAGAGCGGCTATTTGAAGCAGCCCGATCAAGATAAGCATACTAAAAGTAGCTACCCTTCTAGAATAGCTTATAGCATCACAAACAAGAGCGATCTGGCAGATTACAAGCAGCGAGTGATCGTAGAGCCAACCATAACTTCCGGTAGTTAAAGAGAGGCATAAGAGCGTTGGAGCCACTACGCTCCAGTTGATCGGCCCCCTATAGCGGTAGAAAAACATAATAGTAAGGATAAAGCTTACCATAGGCACCACCCACATAGGCCACTCCGGAGTGGCGCCTGTAACTGAGCTTACGGAGATCCTTACTAGGGTGGAGATCGTAGTGGTTTGCCACTCCGTCAGCGGAACTGCTCCAGAATAAGCGGGGGGAGTTGTAATCGCTACAATCCACCAGGCGAGGGCTTGCGGCCAGAGAAGCGCCGTTATTCCTATAAGAATAGAGAATCCCCCTATAACTCCACAGAGAAATGAGCGCCTTGCATCTCTTGAAAGTTGCCAGAGCCATATAGCCGCTGGAATAACAAAGAGAAAGAAGAGGTGTGACTTAAATGTCAGGGGCAGCAGAGCTATACCAGCGCTAAAAAACATGCGTCGTCTTTCAAAAAGAAGAAAGAGAACAGAGGCCGCTGTCATTATAATGCTTAATTGCCCCCACTGTAGGCACTCAAGCATCGGATAAAAGCAGATCGTTACCACGGCGCTTACTAGCAAGTTAGGTCTAGTTTTACCTAGAGCAACGGGCGTAAGCACGGCTATCAAGCAGACAAGCAAGATTGCACCCAGAGAGAACGCCAGTGCCGCTTTAGAAAAGGGAAGCCACAGGATTGGCGACATCAAGAGTACGGTCCAGGGGGGATTCCACATCATGGTTGTCACCTCCGCTTTTTGGCCAACCGTCTGCTGTATCGCATTCATAAGGCCGGCATCGTAGGGATTCAATCCCTCTTGCAAGAGCTGCCATGCTGCCCAGTACTGTACGAAGTCCTCCGTTCCTGGCTCTCCTAAAGTGAAATCAACCGTGTTGAAAATTACGCTGAGCATCAGAGATAAAAGGGCTACAACGAATAAATCTATAATAACGGCCCTACGCATGCACATCTCTATGATTAGCTTTAACGATATCTAGCGCTATCCTTCTATTACCACCGCGCAACATGCTGAACTAGTAGTCTTTTTTAAACCTGCAAAGGACTTGACGATGACACGATAACCTTACAGGATAAGGGCTTAATTACGCTCTGTATTAATGAGCGTGGCCGTAGTAACCACATAGGGAGCACAGGATGTCAGAGCCAGTTCGAGAACTAGCACCGCGCGAGGTTCCGCAACAACAGGACATTCCGACCCTGATGGCTCAGATTAGAGAGCGCATCAAGAGCGATATCGAGCGCAATCTCGACAGCAGATCTGGGATCTCCCGTGCTACCGCCCGCTTTGCAGATGAGCGCGGCATCAGTTTTGGTGATATGCAGCTCTCTGAAGAGCTTAAGTTCCTAAATCGCTCCTTCTCATACCAGGATTTAATCAGCAGGGATCGCGTTACAACTCACCGCACTGGCCTGCTCGGGCGTTTGCTTGTCAAAGTTAAGGGACGTTTGGTCGAGTTTGTACGCAAGGTTGCACTTAAAGATTACCTACAGGCCGAAGAGGGCTTTAATATCAACCTCGTGCGCTTTCTCAATGATATGGCGCGCTACATCGACGCGCGCGATACAAACGGACTATCAGCTCTAGCACGCGTCGATGATGAGAAGTCCCTTGCGATCCTAACCGCAGGACGTCAGCTACGCGAACTAAGAGAATCGTTTGAAGAGCGCCTTAAAACAACAGATGCCTTAGTGCGCGGACTTGAGGGCATGATCAACAATATTAAGACCTATATTGATCCTAGTCCACCGCTAGCTTCAGAGAAGTTACAAACAACCCCTGCCCTTAAAGCAGACACCTCCTACCTATTGTTTGAGAATCGTTTTCGCGGCAGCAAGGATGAGATAGCGCGACGACTTGCTATATATCCCGAGATCTTTAAGAACGCTCAAGCACCGGTGCTTGAAATTGGCTCCGGTCGTGGAGAACTGCAACAACTCTTCAAGCAGGAGGGAATTACATCCTACGGAGTAGACCTTGATGTTGTTATGGTCAACGTAGCGAACTCCTTGGGCTGCACTACCCAATATGGAGACGCAATAGCGCATCTACGCGGCCTTGCAGATCGCTCGCTCGGCGGGCTTGTTGCAATTCAACTTGTAGAGCATCTGACCCATGCACACCTTAAGGAGCTCTTTGAACTCACAAAGAAAAAACTCAGATCTGGAGCCAAGGTTGCATTTGAAACGATAAACCCTCAATCAGTACTGGCGCTCTCTTCAAACTACTTTCGCGATCCGACTCATATCTGGCCGCTGCATCCGGATACGCTTGCATACATGGCAACACTGGCAGGGCTCAAGATTATCGAGACAAAGATGTTATCCCCCGTCTCTCCAAATCAGCTTCTGAAAGAGATCCCCTCCGATTCAAGCCATACCCATGCCGTTGCGGATGCAGTGAGCAAAATCAACGTGAGCTTTCAGCAACTCAATCGGTTGCTCTATGGCTATCAAGACTACTGTCTGATCCTTGAGGTTCTGTAGTCATGGCTAAGATCCTAGTCCTTGGAGTCAAGGTGCCCTTTACGCATGGCGGACAGGAGGTGCTCGTAGCGAGTTTGATTAAAAAGCTGCGCGAACGTGGACATGAGGTAGACCAGATCGAGCTACCCTTTAATCCACTTCCTAAGGAAAGCCTACTCACTCAAGCCGCTATGTGGCGCGCCCTTGACCTCTCTGAATTTTGTGGACAGCCGATTGACCTCGTTATTGCGACAAAATTTCCTAGCTACTTCGCACGCCATCCCCGTAAAAGCGTATGGCTCGTGCATCAGCTCCGTTCGATCTACGACCTTTACGGTGGTCAATACTCAGATATAGGGGACGATCCACGCGATGAAACGTTGCGCCGACTTCTTAACGATGGAGACAATAAGGTGCTGGCTGAATGCAAGTTTATTTCTGCTATCTCTAAAAACGTAGCCGAAAGACTCGCAGCATTTAATGGCCTCTCGGCAACCGTACTCTACCCCCCACTCCCCCTTGGCGATCGCTACCGTACGCAAGCGCCGGAACCATACGTACTCTCGGTAGGGCGAATCTGCAGAATAAAACGGCTCGACCTGATGATTAACGCCCTGGCTCTTACCCCTAAACTCTCACTCAAGGTAGTCGGAGTAGTCGATGACCCGCAAGCGATGGAGTATTTTAATAATATTATCAAGCAACATGGGCTCGAATCTAGGATAGAGCTGCTCGGGCGGGTGGACGATGATGAGCTTGTCTCGCTCTACTCCAAGGCTCTAGGCGTTTTTTACGCTCCCTACAACGAAGATTACGGCTATGTAACCCTGGAGGCGCTGGCAAGCAGTAAGCCTGTCGTAACAGCAAAGGATAGCGGCGGAACGTTAGAGTTTATCCGTGATGGTGAAAACGGATTTATAGTTGATCCAACCCCTGCTGCAGTAGCTGCAGCTTTTAATACATTAGTCGCAGATCCGGAGCTCTCGCAACGACTCGGCTCAGCGGGACGCCGTATGATTGAGAGCTCAGGGATGCTCTCGGCTGGCTGGGATAGTGTGATTGAGGGGCTGCTCTCGCCCCTCTCTATACAGGAGGCCACACAGGCCGCACCACAAGCAGTCGGTGCATAGTGGCAGATGGTATGGAAGCACACAGTATGGCAGCACCCCGTAGCCTTCGTATCGCATGGTTTAGCGACCTTACAGATGCGGGGGGGATCTCCTCCTACTGCTCAAAGCTCTTGCTTCCAATACTTGCAAAGGAGCATCAGATTGAGCTCTTCTCAGAATCCTTTGCGACAACGCTCCTTGGATTACCAAACCATCACTATCTGAAAGCCTACCGCTGTCACCGCGAGCAACCGTTCGATATCTTCTTCTATCAGTTAGAAGACGGAGTCACTGCGCGCTTTGTGCGTACCTATCTCGGCATAATGCCCGGTATTACCTGGGTGCACGACCTCTTTCTCTCTGACCTTGGGGCCGAGGCTACGCATAATAGCCCGTGGGAGCACTCCATTGAGCAGTTCTATAATAACTCCCTCCCATTCGCTGCTCGCTCGATTTCACGCCATAAGTTATGGCCACGCGCTTATCGAGAGGCAGCTCTATCTCCAATAGATCTCTTCAGCTCACGCTGGGCGCTCAATGAGTTCTCCAGCATGATAAGCAGTAGAATTGAGGCTGAGCCCGGTGCTCATCGTGCTGAGTATCTTGCGATCCCTATATCGTGCGCAGGTATCGCAGCACCTCCACAACACACCCCGCTCTCATTTGCGGCCGTATGCGGGCCTGACCTAGATGGTCGTGCTCATAAGTTCCTGCCAGCCCTTAAGGGATTAGGATCCCCGTGGCAACTTACCTGGCTGATTGACCCTGCAGAGCAATCTGCCGCTGAGATCCTGATACGTGAATTTTCAGTTGTAGATCAGGTTACCTTGGTGCTTGGGCGTAGCCCCGAAAAATGGAGCACGATTCTTAGCTCTTCGCATGTGGCGATTCACCTAAGCTCAACTCCGTTTGGCCATCTGGGGCCGTATCTTCAACTAGCTCTTGGTTCCGGTCGCCTAGCGATCGTATCGGATACATTTCACGGTGAAGAGATCCCAAACACCTCTGCCTTTAAGATAACACCAGGGATCCATGAATACGCCCAGATATCGGGTGTATTTGAAGCCATTCAAAAAACGCAGCTACGCGCATTAACCCTTCCTGCTCAAAAGATGGTGGCCAGTGAGAACGATCCGGAAAAAATAGCACTTTGCCTTTCAAAGATATTTCAGGAATCCGCACCCCAGATGGCCATTATAATGCAAAGGTGGCAGGAGCTATATGAAAGCGCACATGTAGCGCTATTGGCTGAGGTTAAGGAGTTGGCGTCTTCCTCAGAACTTAACGATATCGATGTGTATAAAGAGCTTCTCTCGCAATCGTTTCTGGAACTGGGGTGGGACTCCTAGAACCGAACTACTTACGCTGCTCCATCGGAATATACTCCGAGAGCTGGGCTCCGGTATAGATCTGACGGGGGCGGTTGATCTTGTTACCAACCTCCTGGCTATATTCCTTAGCATGCGCAATCCAGCCGGGAAGACGTCCGAGTGCAAACATTACTGTAAATGCCCGTGTTGGAATTCCCATCGCCTTGTAGATAATACCGCTATAGAAATCCACGTTAGGATAGAGCTTGCGCTCAACGAAATATGGATCCTTAAGAGCAGCCTCCTCAAGCTCCTTGGCAAGGTCTAGCAGAGGATCAGAGATCTTCATCCTAGTTAACAGCTTATCGCAGGCAGCTTTGAGAATATTGGCCCGCGGATCGAAGTTTTTGTACACGCGGTGACCGAATCCCATTAATTTAAAGGTGCTATTCTTATCCTTTGCCTTATCGATATATCTCTTAACCCCACCACCATCGTCGCGCATCTGGGTTAACATATCGATAACCTCTTCGTTTGCTCCTCCGTGGCGCGGGCCCCACAACGCACAGATACCGGCCGTAATGGAGGCAAATATGTTGGCCTTACTGCTACTCACCATGCGCACGGTAGAGGTCGAACAGTTCTGTTCATGATCAGCATGCAAAATCAGCAGCAGATTAAGGGTCTCAGTCATAACTGGATCAACATCATAATGTTCAGCAGGTGTTGAGAACATCATATGTAGAAAGTTCTCACAGTAGCTCATATGATTTTGAGGATACATTAAGGGCTGGCCGATCGACTTTTTATAGGCACTTGCTGCAATAGTTGGCAGCTTAGCAAGAAGTCTAATGGAGTTTAGCGCAAACTTCTCGGCTTCAGGACGAGACTCCTCATGTTGATAAAACGTAGAGAGCGAAGAGACTACCGACGCAAGGATCGCCATCGGATGGGCATCGCGCGGGAATCCATCATAGAAGCGCTTAATGTCCTCATGAATCATAGTGTGGCGACGAACGCGATTGGTAAAGGAATCGAGCTCCTCACGCGTAGGAAGCTTACCCTCAATGAGGAGATAGGAGGTCTCAAGGAAGGAGGATCTCTCGGCGAGCACCTCAATTGGGATTCCACGGTAACGAAGAATACCCTTCTCACCATCGATAAAGGTGATCGCGCTCGAACACGCCCCGGTGTTCATATATCCGTTATCGAGGGTGATGTATCCCGTCTTGCCACGCAGGCTAGACACGTCGATCCCCTTTTCGTTCTCACTCCCCACAATTACTGGAAGCTCAATCGTTTGTCCTGCAAGTTTAAGCTCAGCTATCTCGGACATCACTATTTCTCCTTAATCACCGTTTCAAAATTGCAGCCCGTTGTAAATATTAGACTCTGGATCTAGCTAAAAAGGTCCAACTATTAAGATTTACAGGAAAACTATCGCCATGCGTATAGTACATTAACAATTGATATGCAGCATCAGATCATAGCTGTAACGCTACCACATAAGATCAATCGAGCCCTGGGCGAACCGCTGTTCTAATTTACTACCGTACATTTCACTGACATTATTATTTTCATTCAGAAAACCCCGCTTTTTGTCGAAAGATCCCGTGTATAATGAATCAAGGGTTACGAAGATCCTATGCCTACAATACCAAACCTTCTCAGGGCCGTTGGCCTTTCGTTCGGGGCTATTTACCTCAGCGCTTGTGCTTATCTACGAATTGACCCCGACCACTTCCTTATTCGTAGCGATATTATTCAATCAGTAGAGCAGGAACGTGAGATCCTCTCACGTGCCAAGGTTGGATGGACCGAGAACGGAGCCGTACGTGTGCTCTACGTTTCTGGTACCCCCTACGAGCGCGGTTACCAACACGGGGTGCTACTGCGTGAGGAGGTACAAGAGAACCTCCTTGCTCTGTACAAAGGGGTGCTCAGTAAATTTAGATTCGAAGAGCTTTTAGAAGAGAGCTACGAGCGTCAACGCCCATTTATTCCGCAGGAATATATCGATGAGATGCATGGTCTCGCACACGGCGCACGAATTCCTCTTAAGATAGTTCACGCTATTCATGCACTCCCAGAGATAACTGAGTGGGGTGGTAAGAAGAAACTTAAGAAGGTCATTAAAGATATGATGGATGGGGTCTACGGCACCTCCTGCAGCAACTTTACGGCAGGCACAAACACCACGACCGATGGCACGCTGTATACGGTACGGGTTCTTGACTGGGGGCTACACAAGATTTCCAAGCTACATGAATATCCCCTCCTAACTGTAAATGTTCCTGAAAAGGGCCTCTCCTCGGTAAACATTGGCTGGGCCGGCTTTCTTGGCGCAGTGTCAGGTATGAACGAGGAACAGATTACGCTAGGCGAGATGGGCTACGGGGATCCGGAGGGGGAAACTATGCGCGGCAAGCCGATGCCGTTTCTCTTGCGCGATGTTCTTACCTACGCCAAGAACCTTAAAGATGTGCGCAAAATTATCGTTGAGAGCGTTGCAACGAACTCGTTTGTATTTCTTATGAGTGATGGTAAAAATAATACTGCGGAGCTTTATCTAAGGGATAGAAACCGCTTTGAGGTTCATCATTCCGGTCATGAGATAAAGGACACGAATAAAACCTTTCCTGCCATTAATGGGATGCTCTATGGAGGGCACTACGGCGAGAAGATGACTAAGATCCTCTCTGAAAAACGGGGAGCTCTTACCCCTAAAAACATTATGGAGGAGGTTATTCCATTTATAGCGATGCCCTCAAATTTTCAGAACGTGCTCTATGATCCGACACACCTGCAACTCTGGTTCAATAACGCTAAGAGCCCCTCAGAGCGGGCCGCCGAGCAGCCCTATACACACTTTGATTTCGGTGCAGGCCTGGCAGATTTTAAGCACGCTACCTGTCCTTAATCGACTAACGCACACCTCGGGATAATACAGCGGCACCCTGCGGCTCTGCGGATGAAAGCCGGGTGCTCGCTTCGGCAGCAGAGTCATCTGTCTCGAGACCTTTTAAGGCCGCCACCCAATAGTGCTCCTGCTCTACCTGCTGAATCTCACCGCTCTCTTCACTATCAAAGATCCACTCAACAGCTGAGCCAACCTCTGCTAGCCCCTCAGCTACTAGGTTAATGGGGGTTTGCAAGATCCTAAACGGAGCGACCTTCCAGTTCCAGGAGTCCTTGAAATGCTTATAATAGAAATTGAGGGCCTCCTGCTCTACGTATGGAAAGGGGAATATTCCCGGCCCCTCCTTGCTGGGCGGAATAATTGATATAGTTTGCGTAAAGAGCACCCCAACATAGTGATCAGCGCAGAGAAAGATCGTTTCAGGACGCCCGATCTGTTCACGCAACTTCATGCCATAGGTAAAGGGCACGGTTCGATCAAAGATGCCGAGGATTAGCAGCGTATCCCTACTATCAAGATAGCGCGCCGTATTCTTTGGGTCGGTGCGGAGCTGCTTGCGTAGCGCCTCAAAGAACTGGTCCTCGCTAAATCCCTTACTTTTACTAACCTCTTGGACGTATTTAGCTATACGAGCCTGGTTAGAATCACGAAATAGGTCGACCAGATCCGTGCCTCCCATAACTAGCACATTATATTTAAGTCGATCATCAACCCCAGCCGTCAGCGCTACATTAATCGCGCCGCGACTGATACCGAACGTGCCAAATTTCTGCTTGCCGTACTCATTTTCAAAAAAATCAAGCGCCAATCGGTCACGAATGATACCGGAGCGCAGGAGATCTTCGAGTTGGTCAAATTTTTGTGGATCCTTGAATTCATTATTACGATGCACTATCGCCGCATCGAATCCTGATTCAGCAAAGTATTTCGCGATATGATTCTCAATAACGTTCTTTCCTCCAAGCACCGGAAAGACAAGTACGAGGGAGTCGCTCTTCTCCTGCGTCTGAAAATAGTCGACAACGATCGGACCCGCATACGATTCAATCGTGATATGCTTAATGGTGTACTGTTTAGTGCTCCCCTTTATCTCCTCTCTAAAAGACTCGTAAGAATGTTCAGGAGCGTAGTACTGCTCCATCGCTACCGGTCGTACTGGAGGCCCCTCGTATAAGGAGTTTCCCGAGATACGAAAGCAGGCCGAAAAGCAGAGGGATAAAGAGAGTACAAACGCTTGCAACAGATAGGGGCTGCGCCTACGCGCACCCTGACCCAGCCTAGCCATAGCTCCGAAAGCAGATAAGTTCATATGAGACGTGTAAACAGGCAGCCGGTCTATAGGCAGGGGCATCTTTGAAACAACCACCTCTATTAAGATGACTTAGAGGGCCTAGAGACTCTCGAATATTCCGTAGGCATCCATACACATATCCTCTTGATTCCGCTCTATATTCTCTAGCTAGGCTGTGCTGCTCTAGTGCTGTGCTGCTCCTAGTGTTAGTATCCCGCAGCGCAAAGATATTAAAGGTTTACTCGTGATGTATCGCCCCAGTCAGACCCTGCTCAACAGGTCTCTTCTCACCCTAGCAACCATCGTTTTAATCAGACTCATAACCCTCGGACTCCCAGACCTACTGGATTCTACCGAGGGGCGCTACGCCTCAATCGCCAAATTAATGTTGGACCGTGATGACTGGGTCACCCCATGGATTAATTTTCATGGTGAAGAGAAGCCGTACCTAGGCAAGCCCCCCCTGCACTTCTGGTTAATGGATATAAGTTACTTAACGTTCGGCTTAAATAACTTTAGCGCCAGACTTCCCAGTTTTATAAGTGCCGTCGGCATCGGAGTTTTACTTGCTACCCTTTCAGCCACCCTCTTTGGAGGCGCTGCCGCATACCTGGCAACCCTTATCTTTGCCTCCTCCACTATTATATTCTTCCTCTCCGGTGCAGCCGTACTCGATATAACCCTAACATTCGGCATCACGATGGCGCTGGTGAGTTTCCTGCTAGCCGATCGATCTCGCTACTGGGGCTACCTCTTTTTTATCGGCCTTGGACTTGGCGTGCTGGTTAAGGGGCCAATAGCGGTGATCCTGGCTGGATGCACGATTTCACCCTGGCTGCTGATTCGCCGTTGGGGCACCGGTCATTGGCCCCCCCAGTTACGTTCGCTGCCGTGGATTATCGGCCCCCTGCTTTTCTTAGCGACAACTCTTCCGTGGTATCTCTGGGCTGAACATAGAAACCCTGGGTTTTTAAAGTATTTTTTCTGGAACGAGAACTTTGGACGCTTCTTCTCTAAGGAGTACGGCGACGAATACGGCGTAGGACATCAGCAACCGGTCGGTGTCGCCTGGCTTATGATGCTTCCAGCCCTCTTCCCATGGTCGTTTATCCTGATTGCGTTGCTAGTCGCGCTCCGCAAGCAGCTCTTTACACGCGCCACGCTTACTGCCCTAAAGCATGACCCCATACTACTATATGCTCTAATCTGGGCTATAAGTTGCCCGGCGCTACTTACCGCGGCTCGTCAATATACGGCAACCTATGTAGTTCCATCGATACCGGGCTTTGCGCTGCTAGCAGTTGTATTGTGGCGACGTCAGGCTGAAGGATCTGAATTAACGGGTGCTGCAACTACAAAGATCCTTAAGTGGGCTTATCTACTCTTAGCAGTAACTCTTATGATCTTACCGATAGTTCTGATCTTAAAGTACGATTCCGATAGGAGCTCTGCTGTGGCCGGTTTTATAGCTGGAGCGTTGCTGCTTGCCTTAGGTATCAAAACCTCCGTGCTAGAAAAACCGATTGCAGCCTTAACCCGTATAACTATCTACAGCGCTATCCTCTACGGTTTTGCAACCTTGTGCTTAGATAACAATCTCTCGAACAATCGATCCTCTCTCAGTGTCCTAACATTAGCAAGCTCACTTGCAAAACCGGACAGTACCTTGAGCGTTGGATTCCCCTTTTATTTCCCCTTCTCAGCTACGTTCTACGGCCCACTGATGACCTCGCCCAATATTACTATCGTTCAGCTAGACGATGAGCAGGTACTTGTTCCCCCAACAGATCTGATCGCTGTACGAAAGAGAAATGAAGCCACGCTACTGGAGCTAGACCCAGCAAAGCAGAAGCTTGCTGAAGTTGGCCAGTGGCGAATATATCGGGGCTCTGGAAGTAATATTAAGAACTAGGTAACTAGTCAGAATAAACTAAGGACGATTGCACACGATTGAGTTGCTGCTATTCGCCGGCATCGCTGTGCTTGCTGTCGCCCTGGGCAGCGGGCTCTTCCCTGGGGGACTCCTCTCTGGGCGCACTTTCGGCGGGCTGCGCATCGTCGCTCCATAGAGAGAAGCGGGTCGAGTAGCGTGGATCATCAAAGATTACCTGCACACCACAGCGATTTCTCATGTTTACAAAGATCGGTGCCTTAAGATTTGCCGTTGTCATGCGGGGATCCGGGCGGACCGTAACGATTATCAGGATAGCGTACTCGTCGTCCTCACGGAAATCACCGTCCTTGTCATTGATCGGTGGCTTGACGTCGAACTGCTGTCCGAACTCAAAACCATCAACTACGACAAAAGCTAGGTTAGGATCATCTACGGCATGCAACCATGAAAAGGGGTGCTTATGCTCAAGCATGACGTAACGGGTGGCCTCGGGAAACCCGATCACTCCGGACGGAATCTCGATAATGCTGGCTGCGGGGACCTGCATCTCTCCAAAGCGCGAGCTCATGAAGATAATCATCTCTTTGTTTTTTTCCAACTCCTCGCTGTTCATCACTCTTTGCCCCCCTCATGCTGAGGACGACCTCTAAAGTTCTCTGTATTGTCCCCGGGTGTCTTTGTGTGTTTTTTGTGACTTTCCACAAAGGCATCCTTACTCTGATCTTTACCTCTGCTATCAGTCACCACCCTTTTGGTAGACTTCAGAGATCCTCCCTCATACGACTCTGCACCAGATCTCCCCTTCCAACCACCAGTCAACTGATCAAGGGCATTACCACTCATAACCCCCTCGGCAGCCGTGCGATTTTCTTCTAGGATCTGCATGTAGATCTCTTCGCGATAAATTCTCAGATCAGTAGGAGCATCAATTCCAACTCGTATCTGATTACCCTTAATCTCAACTATCGTGATCTTTACAGAATCACCGATATAGAGACTCTCTCCCGGTTTCCGTGTCAAAATTAACATATCGTATTCGCCTTCCTTGGCCTAACTACTCGGTTCTAACTACTTATGATGACTCTTGCTTATATTTAGCACTAACTGATTGATAGCTTAGCCGCAACATAAAAAATCTAAGGATCCTAAGTAATTAGCCCATCTTAAGCAACCAGTGTTTGATTATTGGCAGATTTAATACTCCCTGCTAGCCCTCGAGAAGGCGCTTAAGCAGCGCTTCCGTTGCACTCACATCGTCTTTGTGAACAGTCTCAATAACTGTGTGTAGATGTCTGGTTGGAACGGAGAGCGTGATCGTTTTCACCCCGCTACGGGATCGTTGAATGGCTCCCGCATCGGTGCCTCCACGGGGCAGAATCTCAAGTTGATATTTAATTCTATTTTTCTTTGAGAGCGCCACGCACCTGTCGACCAACTCACGGTGACAGATAACTGAACCATCGAGCACCTTAATCCCTACCCCCTTTCCAAGTGAGGTAACTCGCAGCTCCCCAGGAACCCCTGGTGTATCAGAGGCAACCGTTGTGTCGAGCGCTATACCGATATGGGGCTCAATTCCGTAGGTGCTGGTAAACGCCCCGCGTAGCCCGACCTCCTCCTGCACCGTAAACACACCATATATATCGTGCTTAGGGCTTTTCTTTAGGGCCTGCAACGCCCTAATACCGATATACACCTGCACCCGATTGTCGAGGCATTTGCCACTGGCATACTCGCCAAATTCAACAAAGGGCGCGTCCAGCGTAACCATATCGCCGATCTCAACCCGTTTCTTTACCGTCTTGGCGGGCAGTCCGAGGTCAACATAAAAATCCGAGATCTCTTTGTAAACGCGGCGCTCCTCAGGGGTTAAGATATGTAGCGCCTTGCCAGTTGCCGTTAGAACGCCCCGCAACGGCCCGTTCTTGGTATGCACGATAACGCGCCGCGCAAAGAGGTTCCTGGTATCGAAGCCCCCAACCTCCTGCAATCTAACGAAACCGAGATCATCTACGTAGCTGGCATAAAAGCCGATCTCATCCATATGTGCGGCGAACATAACGCGCCGCCTCCGAAAGTTCGCGTAAAAGCTGCATAATCGTTCCTTTGGGTTTGATAACTATATTAAAGATGCTTAGATGATAGGGTGTGGGTTCTTGACCCCCCTGTTATAAATAGCACAGGGAGGCCTCGACCTCATGCCCTATAACCCTGTTTCCTATAGCCCTGTTTAAACACAACGCACATCTGATTATGAAAAGAATAGTACTATTTCTACTCACAAACATCCTGATAGTTTTTACCTTAAATATCCTCATCTCTGTGCTCGGTATCGGTCACTATATGACCGCTCAGGGCATCAGTTATCCGGACCTCGCGGCGTTCTGCTTGGTATGGGGTATGACCGGCTCCTTTATATCGCTGGCGCTCTCAAAGGTGAGTGCCAAGTGGATGATGAAGATTCAGGTAGTCGAGAAGAGCTCCCCTGAGCTCGGATGGCTCGTCTCCATGATAGAGCAGCTCTCGCGCAAGGCTGGACTCCCCGTTACACCAGAGATCGGCATCTACGAGAGCCCAGAGGTCAACGCATTTGCAACCGGCCCATCTAAGCGGCGCTCACTCGTCGCCTTCTCAACTGGGCTGCTACAATCCATGGATCGTAACGAGATCGAGGGGGTTGCTGGCCACGAGATAGCGCACATCGCTAACGGCGATATGGTTACAATGACCCTGCTCCAGGGTGTGGTAAACGCCTTCGTTATGTTCTTTGCGCGCATTGCAGCGTGGGCCATCTCTCAGAATGTGCGTGAAGAGAGCCGCCACTCCGTTCAGTTTATGACAACTATGGTGCTTGAGATCCTGCTCGGAATACTTGGTATGTTGGTTATCTGCGCCTTCTCTCGTCATAGAGAGTTCCGTGCCGATAAGGGTGGTGCAGAGTATGCTGGCAAATACGATATGATCGCCGCCCTGAAACGGCTCTCCATGAACAAACAGAGATTTGATAAGGAGCCCGCCCTTGCAACCCTTAAGATAGCGGGTGGTGTTGGTCGATTCTTCGCCACGCATCCCCCACTTGAGGATCGTATTAAGGCGCTGCAGGCTGCTCAATAAGGAAGGCAAAAGCAGCAGTATCGCAACAGCAGTGGCGCATCGATAAATCCGGTGCGCCACTGCGTTAATGAGAAGGGTACCGTTACGAACCCTTCTTACTATCTAGTACTGAGTTCCAGGCAGCAACTTTATCCTTCACCTTTGTCTCGGCGAAGAGCGTTGTTGTATCGCCCTTAATCGTAATCTTTTCGATCTTGTCGCCCTGCTTAAGGGTATCGACAACCTTCTGCCCACTTATCACCTTGCCGAATACAGAGTGCTTGCCATCAAGCCACGGAGTTGGCACATGGGTGATAAAGAACTGACTACCGTTGGTTCCTGGACCAGAGTTAGCCATCGAGAGGACCCCGGGAGTATCGTGCTTGAGGGAGGAGTCAAACTCGTCCTCAAATTTGTACCCTGGTCCACCTGAACCGGTCGCCGTTGGATCACCCCCCTGAACCATAAAGTTCGGGATAATGCGATGAAACGTAACGCCGTTATAAAAACCTTTCTGCGCTAAGTTTACAAAGTTTGCGACGGTCACCGGAGTTTTGTCCGGTGTCAGTTCAATCTCGATCTTACCCCTGCTGGTCTCGATCTCAGCGCTCAGCTTCTCTGCTGATGCTGATGCCACTGACGCCAGGCCAATAAAGACCCCTGCGATTGAAAGTAAGGAAAAAAGCATGTTTCTCTCCATAAGCTACCCCATAGTATTTTGATGTTCCTCGCCTACCTCCCCGCTCTGTAACGAGCGTGGTTGGGCCTGCCAGGAAACCTATTCTGTGCCGGTCTAGATACCTGAACCGGCCCAAAAGCGCCATGCTTTTGCTGAGTACCCTCACTTTATCATTTGTCCTTCGTAGTCTTTTCTGTTATCTCCAAGATACGCATACGGGGGCCTACTGTTCTGATAGCAATGCGCCGTAAATCTATACTGATTGGGTCTAACTATTCGATAACCTCCCCACGATAATTAACCGTAAACTTAATGAGATTAGTTGACGCTATGAAAAATCTATTCCGCACACGACTTTCAACCCTTGCTATCACACTGGGTTGCCTTCTAGTTTCCCCGGCTCTTCCAGCCAATGCAGATATCTCCGAAAAGGACTTCTCAAGCTCAATTGAAAAATACCTTCAATCCGATGTTGGCCTTGAGAAGATCGGCACCGCTCTTGAGAAGTACTTTCAGAAGAAGCAGCTTGACGCTGCAAAGAAGCAGCAAGAGCAGGAGCAGGCAGCGTTAGAGGACCAGTACAAGAACCCTGTAAAGGTAGATATCGGAACAAGCCCGGTAAAGGGACCTGCTAACGCAAGGGTAACGATCATTGAATTCTCGGATTTCGAATGTCCGTACTGTAAGCGTGGATATGAGACCATGGAAGCTGTAATGAAGGCTTATCCAAAGGATGTTAAGATTGCGTTTAAGCACTATCCACTTCCATTCCACAAAGAGGCTACACCTGCAGCAAAAGCGACCTGGGCAGCTCAGCAGCAGGGTAAGTTTTGGGAGTTCCACGATGCGCTCTTTAACAATCAGGAGAGCCTTGGTTCAGAGTTCTACCTTGCTACAGCCAAGCAGTTAAACCTCGATCTGAAAAAGTTTGAGGCCGATATGAACTCAGAAGCAGCAACTAAGTACGTAGCTGCTGATACAGAGATCGGAGCAAAGAACGGAATTCAGGGAACACCTGGATTCTTCGTTAACGGAGTTGCAGTAAAGGGTGCATACCCTCCAGAGCACTTTAAGACCATTATTGATCGTTTGTTAAACGGTGCTGCTAAGTAGTTACCAGCACTACGCTCTGTAGAACGTAAAAAAAGGGGGGCCTAACACGCCCCCCTTTTTTATTGAGCATTTGTTCTATCGATTACTCCGCTCTATTTTGTACCTATTATTTAAATGTGCTAATATTCATGGACTGCTTAGATTTATATCGGTAAATCAGCCGGTTACAATCGCTGCGCCATCGCTGCATCATGGCAAACCATAGCAAACGCCTAGCCATTGCTGTTTTTTAAGAGCTTTCACATGTCTTCAGAGAGTAGTTCTACACGAAAATGCTTTGGAATAGTTGTAAGCGGTGGCCCCGCGCCGGGCATTAACTCCGTCATCAGCTCGAGCGTAATCGAAGCAAACAATAGGGGCTACGTCGTTAAGGGCCTCGTTAACGGATTCCGCGACATTACAATGGGGGAGCCGAATGCGGTGATCAATCTCTCATCGGATATGGTCAGTAATATCTACAACAAAGGTGGATCGATCTTAGGCACCTCACGTTTTAATCCTCTTAAGGACCGCGAACATCTCGATAAGTTCCTATCAGGGCTTAAGCAGAACAACATAGATAAGTTGATCGTAATCGGAGGAGAGGGCTCCGCCTATCTAAGCCTAAAGCTCTCACAGGCGGTCCCAGAGCTTTCAATCGTGCATGTACCAAAGACGATTGATAACGATCTTATCCTTCCTAACAAATATCCAAGTTTTGGCTTTGAAACCGCGCTGCACGCTGGAACTAAGATCGTAGAAACCCTACGTGAAGATGCAAAGACCTGTCGACGTTGGTTTCTTGCGACCACGATGGGGCGAAAAGCTGGCTTCCTGGCCCTCAGTATCGGTCTGGCCTCTGGCGCCACCTCCACCCTTATCCCTGAGGAGTTTACAGGATTCTCACCGACACCAGCCGATATCGCTGCGATCGTATTCTCAACGATCAGGAAACGTCTTTCAATGGGCAAGAACTACGGCGTTATCGTGCTGGCTGAGGGCATCCTGGATTGCCTTAACCCTGGCCAAAGCGAGCTGCTACAGAAAGCGGTGCGTGACGACATGGGGCGTATCAGATATTCGCAGGTAGAGCTTGGGGATGTGATTCTTCCGCACCTAAGGGATCTGCTCAAGGCAGCCAATCTGGATGTGCATATAATCACAAAGAACATCGGATATGAGCTGCGCTGCTGCGATCCGCTCTCATTTGATATCGAGTATACTAAGTTTCTCGGATACGGCGCCGTTCAACATATCCTGGGGGGCAACAGCGGAATCATGGTAACCAGAGACTTCGACAAGCTCGGATTTCTCCCACTTGAGGGTATGGCCGGCGCAGATGGTATCATTAAATCGCGTGGCGTTGACCTCTCATCAGACCTATATCGGGTCGCGCGCAGCTTTATGATTCGATAAGCTCTCTCGCTCTAGATGACACTCGCTGAATGGTGCACTTCGTGGCATATATGCTCATAGACCTTATTTGCTAGGAGAATAGGTGCTTCTTCGCGGTACAGCTATAGTTTCAGTACTTACTCTGCTCAGTCGCCTACTGGGATTCGTGCGCGATCTACTGATTGCACGACTGCTCGGCGCTTCGCTCTATGCCGATGCATTCTTTGTGGCCTTTCGCATACCTAATTTACTGCGCAGCTTTGTGGCAGAGGGCGCGCTCACCTCAGCCTTTGTTCCGGTATTCTCCTCAAGCCTTGCCAAAGATAAGCAGGAGGCCTTTAGTGCCTTTAGGCGCGTGCTTGGCTTCCTCCTTATGCTCACAATCCTACTGAGCATCTTTGGCATACTTTACGCCCCTGATGTTGTGCTCCTACTGGCCCCAGGCTTCTCTGAAGATCCTGGCAAGTATCAGCTCTGCATCACATTGACCAAGATAATGCTGCCCTACATCGCCTGCGTTAGTGTAATTGCGATGATTAATGCGGCCCTGAATTCTTTGCATATCTTTGGGGCCTCCGCCTGGGCACAGGTTACGATGAACGGTGTGCTAATTATCGGCGCATTGTGTGCCATGGTCTTTGAGCCTGAACGGGCCACTATCATCCTCGCCTACTCGGTGCTGGTTGGTGGAGTCGTTCAGATCATAGTGCAAATTCCAAGCTGCCTGCGCGCCGGTCTTTCGCTACGTCCCTCATTTAATATCATACGGCGAGATGTGGGCGAGGTGGTGCGCTTGATGATTCCAGCGACGATTGGTGCCTCGGTTTATCAGATCACTATCTTTATCGCTACGTTGTTGGCCTCGTTACTGCCATCGGGTAGCGTCTCGTGGCTCTTTTATGCCGATCGTATCGCGCAGTTTCCGATAGGGATCTTTTCGGTGGCGCTAGCATCCGTACTTCTACCAGCCCTTTCAACAGCCTCGGCCAACGCCGATTCAGATCGTTTTCGACGAAGCCTCGCTGATTCCCTTAGGTATACAAGCTTTATCATTATTCCGATGGCGAGCGGCATCTGGGTACTCGCTCTTCCTATAACAGAGCTCCTCTTTGAAAGGGGCGCTTTTTCGCACGAATCGAGCCTTATGACGAGTTACGCCCTTAAGGCCCTCGCTTTGGGGCTTTGGGCCACGAGTTGTTACTCCATGATAGTGCGCGCTTTTATTGCGCGCAAAGATACAATCACTCCGACCTTAATCGGACTTGCTTCGCTCATGGTAAGCGTTGTCGCCTCACTTTTACTAATGGGGCCAATTGCGAATCAGGGGGGTGCTATCGTTACTACCTTATCCCTCCTGCAGATGAAGCTCTATACCGTACTGCCGTGGCATACAGGGCTAGGACATCGTGGACTTGCGCTAGCATCTTCGATCGCAGCCTGCGCTTCACTACTGCTAGTGCTCAGTATGTTTACGTTACGAATCGGTAGGTTTCCTTGGAGAGTGTTTCTACTCTCGACCGTGCGCGCGCTGGTAGCATCAGTTATTATGATCATATTCCTTGAAATGCTCACTGCTCAGTGCGGCTCGGCCTTAATCGCCTGCGCTGTTGCAATTCCTGCTGGATGTATAACTTATGGCCTAGCGTGCCTAATATTACGATCACCTGAGCTCTCTGAGAGCTTGGCGCTTATACGGAGATTATCTTCGAGAGCGTAGCCGCTATTACTTCGTCCCATAGATGCGATCAAGCATACAAACTTTATCGAGAGCGGTGTTAGTTGCTTGACCCGCGAGATAGCCGCTGCAGCGGAGTTTCCCGTAGCCAGCATCGGATCAACCACCACCACATCGCGCTGTGAGATCTCTGGCGGCATTTTAAAGTAGTATTCAACGGGGGTTAGGGTTGCAGGATCGCGGTAGATTCCGATATGACCCACCCGTGCTGATGGAATAAGCTCAAGCATTGCATCCAGGATGCCGTTGCCTGCGCGTAGGATCGACACGAGCGTAATCTTTTTTCCATCTATAATCGGAGATTGCATCTCAGTAACGGGGGTCTTAATAGAGGTAGGGGGGCTAACTGGTTCTTTTAACCGAGTAAATTATCTTCTTTCTCCAGGCATATCTTGTGTTATAATTGATGTTATAACAAAAGGGCGTATGACTAAATTAAAGATTCGATCAGTTGGAAATTCCTTTGGAGTAATTCTTCCTGCAGAATTACTTGAGAAACTACGCTGCGGCGAGGGTGATGAACTTTTTGTAACAGACTCACCTAATGGCGTTGAGCTCTCTCCGTACAATCCGGAGCTTGAAAAGCAGCTTGATATCGCAGAAGAGATAATGCGAGAGAATCGAGACGTGCTGCGGAGACTCGCTAAATAGATGACGCCGAAAGAGCCAACGTGGGTGCGGCTTGATGCTGTCCTCGCTATTCACCGAAGGCAACTCTCAGAGCACGGCGGACTAGACGGTATTCGCGATCAAGGAATGCTTGAGTCGGCGCTAGGGAGGCCCACAAATAAATACAGTTACGAGTCACCGAAGCCATCTCTGGCACAACTCGCTGCTGCATATGCCTTCGGCATTGCAAAGAATCATCCCTTCATCGACGGAAATAAGCGCACCGCGTTTGTAGTGTGCGAGCTTTTTCTCCGCCTTAATAAACAAGGCCTCGAAGCGTCGGCAGAGGGAAAATATATCATATTCCTTAGCTTGGCAGATGGAACTCTTTCGGAAGAAGCGCTTGCTCAGTGGATAGCAGAACATTTAATTAGTCGAATTTGATCAGCTGGAGATATGATCCTATTCCTTAAAATGCTCGTTGCTCAGTGCGGCTCGGCCTTAATCGCCTGCGCTGTTGCAATTCCTGCTGGATGTATCACTTATGGCCTAGCGTGCCTGATATTACGATCACCTGAGCTCTCTGAGAGCTTGGCGCTTATACGGAGATTATCTTCGAGAGCGTAGCCCCTATTACTTCGTCCCATAGATGCGATCACCAGCATCCCCAAGACCTGGAACGATATAGCCGTGCTCGTTTAGTTTTTCATCTATAGCCGCTGTAAATATCGGCACATCTGGATGCTCATTCTGGAGCAGCTCCAACCCCTCAGGTGAGGCGATCAAACATACAAACTTTATCGAGAGCGGTGTTAGTTGCTTGACCCGCGAGATAGCCGCCGCAGCGGAGTTTCCCGTAGCCAGCATCGGATCCACCACCACCACATCACGCTGTGAGATCTCTGGCGGCATCTTAAAGTAGTATTCAACGGGGGTTAGGGTCGCAGGATCGCGGTAGATTCCAATATGACCCACCCGTGCTGATGGAATAAGCTCAAGCATTGCATCCAGGATGCCGTTGCCTGCGCGTAGGATTGAGACAAGTGTAATCTTTTTTCCATCTATAATAGGAGATTGCATCTCAGTAACGGGGGTCTTAATTGTAATATTTAAAAGAGGAAGATCGCGCGTTACCTCATACGCTAGAAGCATACTGACCTCGCGCAAAAGACGCCTAAAGTCTGCACAGCAGGTATCCTCCATACGCATCAGGGTCAGTTTATGTTGAACCAATGGGTGGCTAATAACTGTTACATTTTTTTGGATCATGGGTAATTCGCTCTCTTAAAATACAGTACCATCACTCTCTATCATTAGGGGTGCTGCTGCGTTAGGCCGCCTCTCCGCCGCGAACTTACGACCTACGCTCCATGTGCCCCCCTGTAGCACCTTTGCTAACGGCAGCCCCTCTGTACTCTCCCCTAGCTCTATTCTAAGGCGCGCTGCAACCTGATCAAGGAGCACCACCGTTAAGGCACGCCACTCAATAATAAGTTCAGAGCTAGGGCTATGTCTCTGCTCAGAAACATCAGGATTCTTTAGCTTAAGCACTCCACCGTCGATAAAGAGTCCCCCGTTACGATACTCTGCCAGTCCAGTCAGTTGATCAAGGTGCGTTACGCACACCCCCGCCTCCTGCAACGGCTCTAGAAGCGAATAGGTAAGCCACTGCGAGAGTTTATGCAGGGGTATTAGGTGATCGCTCTCTCCAGCACCCTGCACCTTACTATGTCGCCACACATCACCTAAATTATGACCAGAGAGGCTTATGCGACCGGGCCAGATTGAAGCAAAGGTATTAAGTATAAAAGTTAGCAGAGCTTCACCGTGAACGGTGCCATCGCTAGATACCTGCGCCGTGATGGCCTCAAGCATTCCCCCCACTCTCCCAGGAGCTCCACAGAATGCCGATGGTTGAGCGAGCACAACCTCCCCTAGCTTATTAAGCAGCGCGCAGCGCCCCGCTAACCCCAATAATGGATTGCTCTCCGATACCTGAAAAAGATCCGCCAGCCGTTCTGGTGTTAGCGCTATCAGAGCCTCGCCACTAACAGTACATGGGGTAGCGCCAAAGAGCCCTGCTACGAAGCCATCTAAGGACGCAACTGCTAGCCCCTCCGAACGTGCGAAATTTACGCCACTGGATGGCTCACGGTATGACCAACTATCCCCCGCTCCGGCATCAAGGAGCACACTCACTACCGCCAGTTCAAGCTTAGCGCGCGCCCGTTCAATCGTAGATAACGGAGCGAGTCTGAGATCGAGCAACACCTCACGATCGATACCTCCAACTGAGAAGTGCCTCCAACGGCTATGGTACGGCACATCGCCCTCTGGATAGTTTCTCTCTAATTCACTACGCACAGCAGTTACAATACCACCAAGCCGCTCCTCTCTGAGTTTGAAGTGCTCGAGTTTATCGGCTCTGGCTAGGTCGTAGATCTGCCCGCAGCGCTCGCGAATAGCTAGCGCACTTCTAAGATAGGCAACAACGTCTGGAATAGAGCTAGTTTCGATCATCCTATTCCTCTAGCTTTCGCCCCCGTGTTTTACTGAGCTCCTCTTGGCTTGGAGGGGCCTGTTCAGAGAAGTATCCAGCTGCTCGCTTAGCATCCATCTCAACTCGCGCGTCCTCTGGAATTCGATCATCTGGGATAGAGATGCGTTTAATGACCTCTATCCCTGAGCGAATAATGGCATTGTACTTTAGATCGCTCATCGATACGAGCCTATCGATCCGCTTGACCCCCATCCAGTGCAAAACATCGGGCATTAACTCCTGAAAGCGCATATCCTGAACCCCTGCAATGCACTCGGTACGTTGAAAGTACATCTCCGCTCGATCTCCCCCCTCCTGGCGTTTCCTAGCATTATAAACCAGAAACTTTGTGACCTCTCCCAGCGCTCGTCCCTCTTTGCGGTTATAAACGATTAAACCACAACCTCCTCGCTGCGCGGTTTTTATGCACTCTTCAATCCCGTGCACCAGGTACGGTCGGCAGGTGCAGATATCGGAACCAAATACATCAGATCCGTTACACTCATCGTGAATACGAACCGTAAGTTCCTTAGAGAGATCGGGGATAGTTGCCAGATCTCCGAAGATGTATACGGTTTGGCCCCCGATCGGTGGAAGTAAAACGTGCAGATCGGAGCGAGTTATAAGCTCTGGGAACATGCCACCTGTGTGCTCAAAGAGTCCGCGACGCAGATCGCTCTCGCTGATATCGAAGCGCGCTGCGATAGCAGGTAGGTACCAAACAGGCTCAATTGCGGCTTTTGTTACTCGACAATTACCACCCACACTCACTATCTCACCATCAATTGAGATCTCGCCTGCCAATACCGCATTAACAACCTCTGGCATAGCGATATGCGCGTGGGTGACCGCTATCGTTGGCTGAATATTATATCCCTGCTTAATATAGCTCTCAAAATAATCGCCTATATTAGCTCCCCACGGATCCATTGAGACGATACGAGCGGGATCGTACCAACTATCGAAGGGTCCAATCTTTACCGTTGGTGCTGTATTTGTAAGATCCGGAATATGAAGCGGATCAAGGGCACCCGATGCAACCGCAACGGCTCGATAAATGGAGTAGGCCCCAGAGTGCGTTCCGATACAGTTCCTATGTGTTGCATCGGTCAATGTGCCGACAACAGGCCCACGCTGAATAGAATTAGCCGCGCCCCATCTGATAGGCAAGCTATGCGTAGCATGCTTGGATGGATGCGAGGTTAAAACGATCGGCTTGACTGCTCTCTTTTTTGAATCCATTACCTTTCTCAGTTATGCCGTTATGACATCCAGTTTTTATCGGCCTGTAGTGCCCACTTCGCTGTTATCTTTTTTCTGTTAGACCACAGATCTACTCCACCCCAGCCGGTGATATCACCTGCCCCGAATTTTGATTCCTTTGTGCCCCCAAAGGAAAACGGCTCGCGGGGCACCGGTACACCAACATTAATTCCAATCATGCCGGAGCTAGCCCGATCGGCCACATATCTGGCTACCGCGCCGTTACTGGTAAAGATCGAAAGAGCGTTACCGTATGGGCTACGGTGCTCAAGCTCCAGGGCCTGATCAATGGTATCAACCCGCACTATTGTAAGTACTGGACCAAAGAGCTCAACACAGGCGCTCTCCATAGTAGACTTAGCGTTATCAAGGATCGTTGGCCCAAGCCAATTGCCCCCCTCATAGCCGAGTGGCGCAGAGAACGACCTGCCATCCACCCTAAGGGTTGCGCCCTCCTGCACGGCCCGCTCTATGGCAGCGCGCAATCTTTTATTAGCCGTCTGGTCGATCAGCGCCCCCATATCACGACCGAGTTGCATTGCAGCGACTCGCTCTATAACCTGTTCGATAATCTGATTAACCTTCCCTACGACAACCAGAACGCTGGCAGCCATACAGCGCTGTCCGGCGCAGCCGGTAAAGGATGCCACCACACCCTCTAGCGTAATGGCTGGGTCGGCATCAGGAGCAACTATAAGGTGGTTCTTTGCGCCGCCAAGACAGAGCGCTCGCTTGCCGTGCGCCGTTGCTAATCCATACACGGTGCGTGCAATATCAGAGGAGCCAACGAACCCAAGTGCGGCAACATCGGGGTGTTTCGCTAAAGCCTCTACTATCTCCGCTCCTCCATGTAGTACTGAGAAGATGCCCTTAGGAAATCCTGCCTCAATGATAAGCTCTCCTAATAAGCATGGAGTGAAGGGCACCTTATCCGAGGGCTTGAGGATAAAGGCGTTTCCGAGCGCTAGTGCGATCGTAATCATCCACATCGGGACCATTACGGGGAAATTAAAGGGAGTAATACCAACGGTTACTCCAATTGGCTCTCGACGATACTCGCACGTTACTCCACGGCTCACCTCAATTGCGCTACCTACGTCGCTATTCTGCAAGCTGAGTGCAAAATCGAGTACCTCTATCGCTTTAAGAACCTCTGCACGCCCCTCACTAACGAGCTTACCCGCTTCGCGCGCAGCACTGTGCGCTAGCTGCTCTAGATCTCGTTGGAGCAACTCCCTAAAGCGCAGCAAGGTAACACTCCTCTCCTTAATGGGCACACTGCGCCACTGCTGAGATGCGCTTGAGGCCCCCTGCACAGCGCTCTTAACATCCTTGCTGCTTGCGACATGAAGAGTGCCGAGTAGCTGCCCGTTATAGGGGCTGAAAAGTTGGCGAGGCGTAGCGCTGCCCTGCGACCACTCACCCACTATTAGGTTGCGAGCAACGAGGGGCTTTGTGGGCCATTCAACTAGTTTTGTGGTTGGAATCTCTGACATGTCTTCTCTATAGGTTAGATGCTCATAGTAGGTATTCAGTATGCTCGCTGGCGCAGACACTAGTCTCTATAATACGCTGTTTGTTTAGCTCGTAGTTAAGCTTCTACAAATTTCAATTCTATGCTTTATTTCATCCATAGTTTCCAGATGTTAGCATTTAAGCAACAACCTATACCGTGAGATCTACACTATGCAGCCCTCAAACAGACTAAGTCTGGACTATAACGCGCTAGCTGCAGGCTTTAAGCAGCACCGTGCTCCAATCATCGATCTGCACTCACACATTCATGGCGCAGCGGCAACGCGCATCTATTCTGAGGTTGCATTGCGCTATGGTATCGGAACAACCTACTCGATGACGATGTTAGAATCGATTCCAACCGTACGAGAGATCCTCGGTGATCGTATTAACTTTATCGCCGTGCCGGATTTTTCAAATAAAGATCGCCTTTCTGCAATGGGTGGTGACTATCCAGCTCGGATCAGGTCCTATAAAGATCATGGTGCCAAAATTGCGAAGTTCTGGAGCGCCCCGCGCATATATGAAGCATCGAGTGAGCCGTTTGCCTCTAATCCATTACGCTTAAACTCTCCACTCCGAATGGAGGGCATGCAGGCTGCGCAGGACCTAGGCATGGTGTGCATGGCACACGTAGGAGATCCAGATACATGGTTCAGTACGAAGTATCGGGATAGCTTGCGTTACGGTACCAAGCTGGAGCAATACGAACTTTTTGAGGAGGTGTTGGAGCGCTTTCAATCTCCCTGGATTGCGGCGCACATGGGGGGCTATCCTGAGGACCTTGAATTTCTTTCAAGACTTCTTGCGCGGCATAATAATCTATACCTCGATTGCAGCGCCACTAAATGGATAGTGCGGGAGCTTAGTAAACACGAACCAGAAACAATACGCGCATTTTTTATGCGCTGGAGGGGCAGGATCCTCTTTGGCTCCGATATAGTGACCTCGGATGCCCACGTTACAGCGGAACAGAGTGCGGGGGAGATGGACGCCAAAGCTTCTAGCTCTGTGGAGGCGTACGACCTCTATGCATCGCGCTACTGGGTGTTGCGCACCCTGCTAGAGACAAACTATTGCGGTGAATCTCCGATAGCCGATCCGGACCTACACCTAGTAGACCCAGTGCGCTATACCCCACTAGATGCGCCGACACTGCGGGGCTTTAATCTACCTGAGGAGGATCTAGAGATCCTCTACTGGGGTGCCGCACAACGGTTGCTGAAATAATTAAAGAGCGCTGTAACTAGTCAGCATAGATTAACGGCGATCGCACATGTAGATACTCTGTACTAACTCTTCAGGGGACGGCAGATCGAATTAATTGTAAACTTCGCCGTAATCTCAATAGCTTGAATCGCGACATTAAACTACGTGACCAGTTACCGTTCTTTTTAAGCGCCCTGCCTCGCAAGTGCCAGCATAACCTCTAAAAGCCCTCCGTTCGCCCCCTTGGCGTGTGGAGATACCACCTATATAGGTTTTTGAAATGTCCCCCTCTTCTCTTCGTCTCGCTGTGGCGCTAGCTAGAATCCCACACCTCGGGCGCTCACTTTTTCTTTTCCCCCTGATCCTGAGTTTGGGGATCGTAATCTCTCAACTTCTTTTGACCGGACTCCTCGTCAGAATGACGACGATTAGTTCATCCGTCCAGGCAAAAAATGTGGAGATTCAAACAGATCACAGCCCGGTACGGTGGCTTCTCTATGGATCCAATGCTCGACGACCAGAGCTGCGGGTATGTAGGTGGAGCGACAATAAGGATAGCTCTGACGAGGCACCCCCGGCTGGATGTAACCCAGACAGGCTCGATGTTGCTATACAGGTTTCAGATCCCAAAAACTTTGACGCAAGCACCTACCAGAGGATCTTTAATGGTCACATCGATCGGCTACATATTTGCAAAACGTGTCGCCCTGATGTCACTATTAAACCCGCAGGCGCAGGACTCACAAAATCTACCGCACACAGCGTATTTGGACTGGCTATTCTCTCGCTGCCCTATACAACCATGAGATCGGTTCTCGCAGGGTTGAGCTGCTGCGAGTAGTAGAGGATATCCGCTCTATCCTTGGAGAGATCTCGATGTCGATACCAGAGATATCAAACACTATCGGAATCAGCGCTCTAAAAAGCACCCTTCCAATTACGCTCAACGTTGCATTACTCGTTATGACAGCATTATGGCTTGCACTTCGAGCACATCGCAAAGTTCTAGATTACTTTTCTCGCAACGATGTGCTCCTCCCTCTCGCAGCAGCCTGTGGCAAGGAGCGCTTCTATTCTGCAATATGGATACTCACTATCTTTAGGGTGGGGGCATTTCTTGCGGCATCGATCCCCATCATGTATTACGGCTTATCTGATATCCTCACCACCTACGTTGATTCCCCTACTAATATAACCCCACTAGATTTTATTATTTGGCTCTTCGCCCTCTCCTCAACCCTCGCTGTTTCGACGATAATCGCCTCCATCTCTGAGTTGCAACACAGGCACGCACTACTTAGTGTGTGTTACCGTTTTGTTCCGATCGTTATAGCTCTGACAGGTGCAGTGGCCTGGAGCTTCTCATTCATACTCCCCTATCAATCCGCCGGAATACTACGCCTTATATTGTCAGCTATACCGGTTGTAGGTATGGCTCCGATTCTGGCCGCACCGGTCACAAATCTCCCCTATTTTCCGATGTTGCTGCACGGAGTGCTCGCCCTCCTTACCATGATACTGCTCCTTCGTCGCAATGCGCGTTGGTTTGCCGCTCACCTTGAGGAGGTTTAGCTATGTCACTCGTCTCACTTTCTGCCACCAATCTCTCTGTTCGGTATTCTGAGCTCCCAGCTCTAGAGATAAAAGAGCTTTCATTAAAAGGCAGCGTCATAGCGCTCCTGGGCCACAACGGGGCTGGAAAATCCACCCTAATTAAAACCCTGCTCGGGCTTCTTGAGCCCGCTACCGGAAAGATCTCAATCACAAACGGGCGCGGAGAGCTTCTACGCGCAGATCAACATATGGCGTTCTGCCCAGAAAACGGCGCTGTATTCGCAGATATAAAGGTCGAGCGTTACCTAGAGCTATGGTGTCGAATTAAGCACAATAACGGTAGCTATTATCGAAAAGAGGGCTCTCGTTACGTCGAAAGGCTGGGGTTACCTGAACTCCTTCTTAAGAAGGGGCGGGAGCTCTCAAAGGGGCAACGCAGACGGGTACAGACAGCTCTTGGATTCATGAGCGACCCAGAGATCTTTCTCTTCGATGAACCCTTTGATGGACTCGATGTGCAACGTACAAACGACCTTATGGAGATAGTAGAGGAGGAGAAAACTCAGCGTGCTTTTCTAATCTCCTCTCATCGCATGGATGTTATAGAACGTATCTCAGACGTAGTTATCGTACTTCAACACGGCAGGATTGCTTGCGCTGGCTCAGTCCTGCATGTCTGTCAAACATTAGCCGATCAGAACATACCTGACTCTCAGATCTCTCTAACCGACGCCATGCGCGCACATCTGCGCAAGATCCGCTTAGAAGAGGGCCTGAAAGAGAGCGTTCGATCGTAACTGCTCGATTAGGCGCTCTTAAAAGCTTTAACTTCCCCTAACGAATGAGGTATAATTTAGTTCTGGATTGCACGCTATGACGCTCTCAATAATAACCAACGCCTCCTCTTTTGATGACGCGATTCTACCGCCAGGGGAGCCCCGTCACCTCGGCACCCCCGATCTAAACGATCCTGCCGTATTTTATGACTATCCAGGCAAGGCTCGGGGCTGTCTACACGCTGCCCAGGAGCTGCAGGGGCTGATTGCCCCGCAAGATTTCATGCCGATTATTAGGTCGGAACGAACAGCTGAGATTGCAGCTCTATTAAAGGCTCACTCCGCAGAATATCTAGTGGCGCTAGAGAGCGCTTCGCAACAGGCTCAAGACAAGTCGTTACCGAATTCCCCAGCCTTCGTGCATCTCGGACTTGAGGCCGCTATAAGTGCGGGTACATTCTCGGCGGCGTTAAAAGCAGTCGGGGCAAGCTACAGCGCTATCGACGCCGCTATGTTACGCCCTGAAGACACCGCCTTTGCCCTAGTCTGGCCCCCCGGCCACCATGCAGAGCGGGGACAGGCGATGGGATTTTGCTACCTATCGAATGCCGCTCTTGCAGCTCTGTACGCAAGAGATCACTCGGTACAATTAAACTCTAATAGAAACAACCGGGTCGCTGTAATTGACATCGATCACCACCGTGGTAACGGAACAGCCTCAGTTTTAGCAGGTGAGCCCGATACCCTCTTTATCGATCTGCTCTACCGCTCGCCATATGATCATAACCGTAAGCGCTATACCGATGGGGTATATAACGAAGCTCTCGATCGTTTCTCTAAAGGAACAAAGGAGTATCCATATACCCACGAGGACGTTGAGCAACACCTTACTGCGCATCAGATAACGAGCGCGCCTAATATCGTTTCGCTTGAATTTGAGGGGGTTCAAAACCCAGAAACGATCCTTGAACGGTTCCTAACCGATGCACTACCAAAGCTACGGGAGTTTCAACCTGATGTTATACTATGGTCCGTTGGTCTCGACTCCGCTCTCGGAGATCCACTGGGTGGACTAGGTAATCTGCCGAGCTCATTCTATACAATGATTAGAGGAGTTCGGATTGCTTTTCCAGCAGCCCGACACGTCGGTGTGCTTGAGGGGGGATACGATAAAGACCGCTGGTCAAGCTGTCTAAAACCAACCCTACTCGGATTTCACGACGAGGCCAACGGTCCGGCAAATAGAAGCTCACTATTTAAGCGCTACCGAGCCCGCTTTATAGAGAATCCAACCTAGCTTGTTTTGGTAGATACGCTATTTCCAGATTATTACTTATTAATGCAGTGATTAAAGTAGCGTTTGTCTGCTATCGTAATCTTCATGGAACGTCGCAACTACCGCTACTACGATCTGATAATGGCCACATTTGTCACAGTGCTAGTCTGTTCCAGCGTGATAGGGGCTTCGAAAGTGACAACCATCTGGGGATTTACTTTCACTGGCGGCATTCTATTTTTCCCGATTAGCTATGTATTTGGAGACATTCTTACAGAGGTCTACGGGTATGCGAGGGCACGCAGAGTAGTTTGGGCGGGATTTGGCGGACTTGCCTTTGCCTCTCTCATGGCTTGGTTTATTGTCGCGCTTCCACCCGCAATTGGATACCAGAACCAGTCAGCCATTGAAGCTATATTTGGTGCTACTCCGCGAATTGCTGGAGCCTCATTGGTTGCATTCTGTTGTGGCGAATTCTGCAACTCATATGTGCTCGCGCGTATGAAAGTTTTTACCAAGGGAAGGTTCCTATGGCTTCGTACTATTGGTTCAACAATTATTGGAGAAATGATTGATTCGATGATCTTCTATCCAATCGCATTCTATGGAATTTGGGATAACTCGTTAATCCTCAAAGTTATGTTGACTAATTATACACTTAAGGTTCTCTGGGAGGTTGTTAATACACCAATTACTTATCAGATCGTTAAATTTCTCAAGAGGGTCGAGAAAGAGGACTATTACGATAGTGATACTAACTTTACACCCTTCTCGCTGGAAAGTTAATCGCTACTATCAGAGAACATAACTACTATCGATAGATACAGTCAGCGAGGTGGCATCCTATCTTGAAAAGTTTTGTTCTCTTACCGTAAATCGATATCTTTCCTGACTGATTCAAATGCCTCAATCCCGAACAGGATATCTTCGTGAGAGTGCGCAGCCGATAACTGGGTACGAATTCGCGCTTTGCCAAGAGGCACAACCGGAAATGAGAAGCCGATAACATAGACCCCTTTTTGGAGCATTGCATCGGCAAATCGAGTTGCTTGTCCAGCGTCTCCTATCATAAGTGGTGCGATTGGATGAGTACCTGGCAAAATACTAAACCCGCGTTTAGTCATCTCCTTTCGAAACAACGCTGTATTACTTTCGAGTTTGTCACGCAAAGCCGTCGATTCAGCCAACAATTCTAGTACGCGGATCGATGCTCCGGCAATCGATGGAGCTAGTGTATTTGAGAAAAGGTATGGCCGAGATCTCTGCCTTAGGAGTGAGATAATCTCTTTACGGCCACTGGTATATCCGCCGCTTGCTCCTCCTAATGCTTTTCCAAGGGTTCCGCTAATTATATCGATGCGCCCCATAACTCCATGGTGTTCATGCGTTCCACGCCCAGTTTTACCCATGAATCCTACCGCATGCGAATCGTCAACCATAACCAATGCACCGAACTTTTCCGCGAGGTCACAGATTGCCGGAAGATTAGCGATGTATCCATCCATCGAGAAAACTCCATCGGTAGCAATTAGTATAGTTCGAGAACCGGCAGCCCTAGCTTCTTCAAGCTTTGCCGACAGATCTTCCATATCATTATTGCGGTAACGATATCGATTTGCCTTGCACAAGCGGATACCGTCTATAATGCTGGCGTGATTAAGTTCATCAGAAATAACTGCGTCTTCAGCAGCAAGAATTGTTTCAAACAAACCGCTATTTGCGTCAAAACAAGAGCCGTAAAGAATAGTCTCTTCAGTCCCTAAAAATGCACTGAGCTTAGCCTCTAATTGCAGATGTAGTTCCTGCGTTCCACAAATGAAACGTACCGACGCTAATCCATATCCCCAGCGATCAAGCGCTTGATGGGCTGCTTTAATTACTTCGGGGTGTTCGGCAAGACCTAGATAATTATTTGCGCACATATTCAAAACTTCAGAGCCGTTGTGAAGTCTAATATGTGCCCGTTGTGGAGTGGCGATTGTTCTTTCTCTCTTGAATGTGCCCGCGGTCTCAATATCTTCAAGCTGCCGTAGATAATGTGCTCGAGTTTTTTCATTCATGACAAATCCTTAGAACAGCTTATTAATGGCTCCAATCCAGAATTACCTTACCTGATTTACCCGACTCCATAACTTCAAAGCCTTTTTCAAATTCAGTATAGTGATAGCGATGAGTAATAACTGGCTTAATTTCAAGTCCGCTCTCTAACATGACTGACATTTTATACCAGGTCTCATACATCTCGCGGCCATAAATTCCTTTAATGGTGAGCATATTGAAGACCACTAAATTCCAGTCGATTGCTATTTCTTCAGAGGGAATGCCGAGCAGTGCAATTTTTCCTCCATGACACATATTAGCAAGCATATTCTTAAATGCGGAGGGACTGCCTGACATTTCAAGTCCAACGTCAAACCCTTCCTTCATACGAAGTTGTTTTTGCACCTCTGCGATGGTCCCAGCGTTGACATTGAGCGCAACTGTCGCCCCCATTTTTCGGGCTAGATCCAGTCTATACTCGTTGATATCTGTAATCACAATAAAACGTGCGCCAGCATGTTTTGCAATTGCGACGGCCATAAGTCCAATCGGTCCTGCTCCAGTAATTAGTACATCTTCTCCTAACAGATCAAAACTGAGCGCTGTATGAACTGCATTTCCAAATGGATCAAATATAGAGGCCACATCTAGATCAATATCAGCTCTATGCTGCCATACGTTGCTAAATGGAATCGCTACATATTCAGCAAAGGCTCCCGGTCTATTTACACCGACGCCCGATGTGTCACTACAAAGATGGCGGCGGCCTGCTAGGCAGTTTCGGCAGCGACCACAGACCACATGACCTTCACCACTAACTATCTGCCCTTTTCGAAAATCATTTACGTTAGAGCCAACTTCAACAATCTCGCCAACAAATTCATGCCCAACAACCATTGGTACCGGAATAGTTCGCTGAGCCCAGGCATCCCACTTGTAGATATGAAGATCCGTTCCGCAAATACCTGTGCGATCTACCTTAATCAGTACGTCATTAATTCCATACTGAGGTTCCGGTACATCTTCTAACCAGAGACCGCGCTCTTGTTTTCGTTTGACTAATGCCTTCATTAATTTCACTCCCAAGAGAAGATAGTAAAATAGTTTATAAACGACTTTAAATCACAGCACACTACCCTAATTAAGGATAGGAAGCGGATAGTTAATTGCGAAGCTTTAATCCTCTTGCAGCAATTGTCCCCACAATTGTCATGGCTAAGTATAAATCCGGTGTTATGATTTCCTTGGGTCAAGGCAAAGAGTATCTTTGTATCAACGACAGAGCACTACGCATATGGTATGGAAAATAATAAGTTCGTTATCTTGGATTAGCTACGGCCTATCAATTTATTTTTATTACTCTGATAGCGAAAAAATATGGGCGCCTTCTGTAGTTTTTTTTTGCCCAGCTCTAAATTGGTAGAAACAAGCTCTGGGGCTAGAATACTACCTCTACTTCTTGCTCTATCTCCTGCGCTGTTAGCAATTCCAACGGCATACTTTATTTCGTTTTAAATCTACAGTAACTAACTACTCAGTCCGTTTTGTTCTGAGCTCCTCACTCGAGAGCTACGGGTCGGCTGCCAATCTCTGTACTTACGAGCAGCGGCGCGAGTTCCCCGGATGGTAGGGAATTTGGAACTTCGGCATCGCACAAGAGCCCGTGGCTCGACTCTTACTCTGCTTCGCTGTGGATGCTTACACGCTTCATAGCACGCCAAAAACGCTCAATTTAACTCTGCCGCTCCATATTCGTATGCCATACCGCAATCTCTCTAGTTCATATCTGTGGCATCATCCAGCCCCAAGGTAGCGCTAACAAATCATCTCCAAGAAGACGACCGTTATCTCCCCCATGCAATACCACTGAACGCTTAAGCACCTTTTTTTTCTTAAGCGCGTCTTTGAAGGCCGCTAGACCTTTAGCATCTGATGGCCTGACAGATTCAGCAGTTTTAAGCTCTAACGCTACGAGCTCCCCATCATGCTCTAAAATAAAATCTACTTCGTTGTTGTTTTTGTCTCGCCAAAAATAAAGACGTCTCTTATCTGGATTTGTTGCCCTCCAAACCTGGAGTGTTTGGAAAATCGCTTGCTCAAGCCAGAAGCCGACATCATCACGTCTTTTCAAAGATGCTCTGTCGGTAATTCCAGCCAGTGCGGCCGCTAACCCACAATCTGCCCATAGTAACTTAGGTGATTTAACCATCGTTGTAGTTAAATTTGATGCGTAAGGAAGAAGCCTTGAAAGCAGACAACCAGTCTCAAGAAGATTAAGGTAGCGATGGGCAGTTGGATGACTTAGAGCCGCGTCTCTGGCTAAATCTGCCTGATTGATAATTTTTCCTGTCCTTTGAGCGGCTATTCGCATAAGACGTTGAAAGTCTGAAAGGCTAGAAACTGCACTTAACTGACGCAAATCTCTTTCAAGATAAGTTTGTGTATAGGCAGAAAACCAAATCGCTCTTTCTTCATCAGAGTCGATTTCAATTGCAGATGGGAAGCCGCCTCTTAGCAACCATTTCGGAAAGTCCCCCTTCCCTTCCGGCCAATCTTTTCTATTATCAAAATCATCTTCAAAAAGTTTATCAAGCGGTGTTAGAGGCTCTTTTTTTTCTAGCCATTCAACTGGGCAAAATGGAGGAAGATCAAAGTAAACTGCTCTACCAGCTAACGACTCTGAAACACCTTTCATAAGAAGAAGATTAGCTGATCCAGTTAAGAGAAAGTCCCCTGACTTGCGTGATTTATCAACTGCCTTTTTGATGGCTGTTAGTAGTGCCGGAGCCCTTTGCACTTCATCAATCGTTACTGGCCTCTGTGTTAAAAGCGTTTCAGGTGACTTTTCTGCTTGTTCTAGAATCCCTAAATCATCTAGCGTAAAATATGGAATATTGGGATCGAGTGATTGTACAAGAGTTGTTTTCCCGGTTTGTCTGGCACCAGTAATTACAACTACTGGCATGACACGTCTTGCGAGTTTGAGTTTGGTAGTTAAAAGACGTGGCTTAAAGGATTTCATATAGTGAAATAAATCATTTCATGATATGAAATGCAAGTAAATTCTGATAATTAGAGCACTTTTTCGTACTCATTTCTGTCTACCGAGCCCGCTTTATTGAGAATCCAACCTAGTTCTAAGGCCTTTTATGGCAGGGCATAAGCGCCGGTACCCAACCGACCGTGAAAGGAATTGCCTACCCGAGTATTATACCTAAGCCGTTCTAGAGAACGGCGTTCCCAGCGCTTCGCCTACTGCAAAGCTCAACAGACGCCACAATTTGCTACTACCTGCCTTCTAACATTTCAAACCCTTAGCAAAGCTTTAAAATAGCCCTGCCCTTCGCACCTTTCCTACTGCCAGTATCTCATAATAGGGATATACTTAGAGGGGTTCCCCCTCTGTAGGCGTTATTAGGCACTTCTAGGGGGTGGCAACTTTAAGCGTGCGCCTATGACACCAACTAAGCATAACGTCACCTTTGTCACATTTTATCTTGATCCGCATAACACACAGCGACCGCTTGGCGGCGATCCGTTAGCAATTGACGGCTTCGATCATATCGAGATCTTTACGGAGTCTGCAAAGCAGAGCGCCTTCTTTCTATCGCACGCGTTCGGATTCCTGCCGGTCGCATATCGTGGGCCGGAAACAGGGTGGCGTGACTCCGTTAGCATCGTCCTTAAACAGGGAGAGACCTTACTGCAACTCACCTGCCCCCTGCAATCTACGAGCCCGATCGCCTCACACGTATACACGCACGGATTTTCTGCTAAGGATATCGCCTTTAAAGTTCCACACTGTGAAGCTATATATTATGAAGCCGTCAAGCGCGGCGCAGTATCTGAATCTCCACCCTCTGAATGGCGAGACGATCATGGCAGAATAATTCACGCTTCGATCCGTACCTATGGAGACACGATCCACTCCTTTGTCGAAAGAAAGACATACAACGGCCCGTATTGGCCCGGCTTCGCTCCGTATAGCCAGATATTCCCCCGTGATATCGCAATTGAAGAGAGCGGCATTAAGATACTCGACCATGTGGTGGGTAATGTAGAGTTGGGCAAGATGGATCATTGGATCAAGTTCTATGAGAATACCCTCGGGTTCTCTCAACTCCAACACTTCTCTGATAAAGATATTTCAACCGAATATTCCGCCCTGATGTCCAAGGTTCTTAACGGTGGAGGGGGCAAGATTAAGCTCCCCATTAATGAACCGGCGCAGGGAAAGCGCAAATCCCAGATAGATGAGTACCTTGAATTTAATAGCGGGCCTGGGGTGCAGCATATCGCTTTTGCAACCGATGATATCCTCTCTGTAGTAACGAAACTACGAGCTCGTGGAGTGCGTTTCCTCTTCGTGCCCAAAAACTACTATGAGGAGATTCCACAGCGTATTGGGACAATCAAGGAGGACCTTGCAAAGATCAAAGAGTTAGGGGTCCTTGTTGACCGTGATGAGGATGGATATCTCCTCCAGATCTTCACCAAAACTTTACAAGATCGACCAACAATGTTCTTTGAAATTATTCAACGCGAGGGCTCAAACGGTTTTGGTGCGGGAAACTTTAAAGCGCTCTTCGAAGCGATCGAACGGGATCAGGCCGAACGAGGGAATCTATGATCCTAGCCTCAATCCGCAGTAAGGTTCCCGGCCTAGAGCTGGATGGGCAGCTCGTAATCATTCATCCAAATCGCTTAACAGTAGCGATTCTGCCAGATGTCCAGTTCTCTTCCTTAAGACAAGCGCTTGAATCGTGGGGCTCCTCTAGCGCGAAGCTGCAAAATATAGATGCCCAACTGCGCGCCGGATATTGGTCACATACCGTATCAACTGAGCAGGTTGTATTTTGCGCACCGCTGCCCCGTAGCTGGACCCTCCTCGATGGTAGCGCCTATGTGCAACATATAAAGCTGGTGCGAAAGGCTCGCAATGCTGAGCTGCCAGAGGATCTCCTTACGATCCCCCTTATGTATCAAGGTGCCAGCGAGGGCCTACTGTCACCTTTTGACGACATACCGTTACTTGATCCAGCTTATGGAGTTGATTTTGAATCAGAGGTTGCAATCATTACCGATGCAGTTCCGCAAGGAACTACTGCCCCAGAGGCTTTGCAACACATTAAGCTTATCATGCTAATGAACGATATAAGCCTTCGTGAGCTTATCCCTAGGGAGTTGTCGACAGGATTCGGCTTCTTTCACGGCAAACCCCCCTCCTCTTTTTCGCCCTTCGTCGTTACACCGGAGGAGCTCAAAGATACTTGGCGCGATGGCAGGGTTCATCTGCCCCTTGAAACCTATCTAAATAACGAGCTCTTCGGCTCTCCTAATGCCGGTGAGATGCACTTCTCCTTTCTGCAATTGATTGAACACGCAACTAAGACTCGAGCTCTCGGCGCAGGCACTATTATCGGAAGCGGTACGGTCTCAAACACAGATGCCTCGTTAGGCTCAAGTTGCATAGTTGAGCGGCGCATGCTTGAGAAGATTAACTCTGGAACGATAACGACCCCCTACCTAAAAGATGGGGACCGTATCAAGATCTCAATGAGTCTCAGGGAGACCAATATCTTTGGCTCAATCGATCAAGTGGTACGGCAGATAAAGAGATGATAGCGATCGATAGAACACTCACACTAGATATAATGCTTGAGCGACTCTTCGACTATGCTGGTATGTTTCCACCCGCCTCGCGCTCCTTCGCAGAAGCCCTACGGGAAAGCGCAGATCTCTCCTCGACGCTAGAACGACCGTGGCTAGTGGCATGCGATCTAGTGTTAGATACTCAACATGCTCGTAACTTACTCGATATAAAGCTGAGTGACTGTGATTTTAAAAGCTATGGCTTTAAAAGCACGCTTACTATCTGCCTACTCGCAACCGAGGAGCACGCGGAGGTAATTAATGTGGCTCAGAGGCTCTCGGTACCCCCCCCCTCTGGAGATATAAATTGTCGAATCTCCTCGATTGAAGCGAAGGTAACCCCAGCCTCTTTAACAGGCACGCTCGCAGCATTCAAAGATTACACCAGCACTAATCAGATACTTCTTGCTCTTGAACCCGACCTTTCGACCGATTCGTGGCGCTCAACGTTAAAAGAAACCATACGCGAGATCTCTAAGCTAGGGAGTAATGTCGCTCTTAAATGTCGTTGTAGCGGGCCGGCCGGCATCGAAGCGCCAACCCTCGCTCAGGCGATTATCGAATCAGCCGATGCTAAGATCTCCCTCAAGGTAACCGGAGGACTTCATCATCCGATAGTAGATCAGGCGCGAAACCCCTATCCTATCGGGTTCCTGAACCTTGCGGCCGCAGTCATGTTTAGACGGACCCTTGGGGCAAAAGCCCCACTTGAAATACTGATTGAACTTTTACAAAATAGCTCAATGGAGGCTTTCTCCTTTGCATCTGGATTGCTCTTTAAAGATCTACAGATCTCCAAAGAGCAGTTGCTACAGGCACGCTCTCAGGCGCACCTCTCTATCGGTAGTTGTAGCCTCTCTGAACCGGACAACGATCTGATCCATTATCTCTACTAGCTCCAGAAAAAGTATGGGAACTCCCTATCGCTCCATAATTGCAGAGATCTTTCATCCAACCCATGACTTTGCACTCGCTGATATAGCGAGCTCTGCTCAAGGGTAGCTTTAACACCTTTATTCAGCTCGTTAAGCTGCTTTGCAGCCACACTCCTTTCAGCATCACAGGATGCTGCATGCAACAGCCCTAGCAACTCTCGGCGCTCGCTTATACGAAAAAGAAGCCCCTGCTCCTCTTCAGAGCTAAAGAGCCCTTGCCCTAGAAATTTTTCAGTATGTGAGACGATCTCCTTAAAGTGTTGCTTTAGTTCAATCGCTTGCGAGATCTCCTCTACTTTTTCTGGAAATAGATGTCGTGTGCGACTCGCCACAACAAAGCTCGGCAGTGAATGTCCAAGGTATCGCAGCGCAAATTCATCCACGAACCGATCGTACCTGGCTCCTCCAAGTCCATGAATAAAGAGCTCCGAGCAGTATCCCCGCAAAAGCAGGGTAACTATACCACCGCGTGGAGCGAGGGTCTCTCCATTCGCCAACTCGAACGGCTCGCCCCCTTTGAGTACGATAGGATATCGCCCAGCTCTATCAACTCTCCAGAGTGGGAGCTCTATCGTAGAGCCGTCAATCTTCATATTTGGAAAGGGATTAGCCCCATTTTTTATCTTATGGCTCAATCTATATGCATCAAGGGTCTGATTATATGTTGCAGCACACCTTGCCCCATCCTTAACTATCGCAAGAAGCCAGCGCTGCACCGCCGGTAGTGCGCTAATAACAGAGAGTGGTATCTCTAATGGCAGATATCCGGTGATAGATCGCCGCACGATTGAATTAGCAACGCTAATCGGCTCGCCAGCAAGCGCTAGGTAAAGTTTCTCTACCTGCCCAACACTGAGCGCTGCCTTATCTAACTTAGCCTCTCTTAAATCACCTTTAATGCGACCAAACAGCTCTATAAGTTGCGGCTTCGCTGCAACCTGCTGCTCTATAAACAACGCCCCCTCGCCTCTAACCAGGCTACCCTGCTGAATAGCTAGCTCTCCATTTCTAATTAGAGGCCACGTTACCTTTCCGGCATCTCCTGCGTCTGTATCTATAATTACATTAACGGGAGTAGCAGAGAGATTATCTGCGGCCTGTACAAGCAACTGCTCTTTAATCAATAAGCCTGAATGGTAGATAATGGGCTGATGCCCCGTCATTATAACGGCGCTATCAGGCCTATCGTCATTGGGTATAGGGGCGATCTGGATGCCGCTCTTTAAGGCACGTATTACAAGCTCCGCTGTATAGCGCTGCGCTTTCACAAACACCTCGCTACGGATCTCCTGCCTCGCTAGCTGGTTAAATCCCTCAAGCATGCTCAGGTTAGCCGACAATATCTCGCTCCACTCACCATACGGAGGTTCAATAGTGTCTTTAATATCCTGATAATCGCCGCTCATAAGTTAAAGATTGACCCGCTTTGATCAAGACGCAGCGCCTCGCGTGATACGAACGGCTCCCCTGCTGCAACACCGATCTGATCTCCCCAATAAAGTGCCTCTCTCCGGATTTCGCTTATCCGTCCTATGTTTTTAGTATTATCATAAAACTGCGATCTGTATGCGTTAAGTGCTGTAATCTTCTGTTCAATAAACGGCGAGATATCATAGATAAACGAGGGAGAAACACGCACCTTAAGATGAGTTGAAAAAAAGTAGAGCTGCTTTTTAGGATACCATGGCTCATGCGGTATCTCGCTCTTAACGAACTTTGAGTAAAAGCGGGCCGCATCAACCAGGGCGCTAGCCTGAACGTGATCTGGATGTGCATCCTCCCAGTAGGGTGCAAAGAGCAGCGTTGGTCGAACCTCTCGGATAACTGCGGCAATCGCATTCCTGTTGTCTACTGTATCGAAGATCTCCCTGTTTTTGATTCCGAGCGTGCGCCGCTCTACTACTCCAAGCACCTGCGAGGCCTCCCTTGTTTCACGCGCTCGAATTTCAGGGGAACCAAACGGAGTAGGCTCACCATCGGTAAGGTCTAGCACTACTATACGCACTCCCTGAGAGATAAGCGCCGCTATGGTTCCACCCATCGCAATCTCTGCATCATCTGGATGCGGCGCAATAACTAAGGCTATATGCTCCATATCTTTCGCTCCCTGCTGATCGTGTCCAGGTAAAATTGCATCCTAACATCAGGATTATCAAGCCCATTTCCAAATCTTCTATCCGGATCGTCGTAAATACGAGAGACAGGCCGCTCTGTAACACGGAGTCCGAAATGTTTTGCCTGCAACCAGAGCTGTAGCGGCATAGCGTAACCCATTTCAGATAATTGCAACTTTGCAAGCTCAGCTACCCTGTACGCTTTAAAGCCACAAAAAGCATCTGTCAGTGAAAATCCGGTTATTTCATTAACAAGTGCCGTGATCTTCGTGTTGATCTCACGCCGATCGGTCGGTGCCGATTCATTTCCCTCGATCTCGTGCAGATATCTACTACCTGAGACCACATCCCAGCCTATCGCCTCTTCAAAAAATTCAGGGATCCAGTCGGGTCGATGCTGCCCATCCGAGTCCATAGTAATTACGTAATCATATCCAGCTCTGATTACTTCAGAGAATCCACGTAGCAAGGTAGCTCCATATCCACGGTTTTCAGGCTGCATAATAATACGGGTATTGGAGCTCTCTAGCTCTCGTAAGAGTTGCGGCGAGCAATCTATCGAACCATCATCAACAAAAAGCACATCGCCCTCGTAGATCTCTCGCAGACGCCCCAAGAGACCCTGCAGGTGCTCCTCTTCATTATAAACAGGAATAAGAACTATCTGACGCATACTAGTCGTTATGACGCGTGCGCAGGAAAGGCGAAACTCTGAGCATAAGGTGCGCACGCTCGAAATATTCAACCCACTCATTTAGCTCTAAAGCTAGCTCATCCGCTGGAGGTAGTACAATGCCCGCATCACACGCAGCGCCAAGCTCATTCTGAGCCTTGCGGCGATATACAGAGAGGGTGCGATCTGATGCACGGCTCACCTCAAACATATCCTCCGAGAGTACAATGGTCGCCGGAACACGTGCAGCACCATGAATTCGCAGCTCATCTCTAAGCTCTACATTACTCTGATTATCAACGAACCTGAGATCGATCTTTGGGGTTACCGCACTTATAGCAGCCAGCATCGGGCACTGCCGAGCGCAATCACCACACCACGTGCCAGCCAAGACCAACACATTTAACGTGCGAGTAAAGTGTGATAATAGCTTATGTTGAGCCGCACTAAGCGCAACCTGCTCCCGGTACCTAGCCCAGCGCTCTCTATGGGCGGGCTCTGCCTGCGCTATAAATCGGTCAAACGAAAGAGCTTGCTCAAACGAGCGCCTCCAAAGTTCCATCCTCTGATCAAAAAGCTGTAATGCTGCCATATGTGCCTCCTATGAATGCTAGTTAGCATTCCCCTTCTCTTACAAGTTGTCAAAGGGGGTGGACAGAGGAGATCTAAATGCTAGATATAATCGAGAATAGTGAGCCTTAGCACCTTAGCAGTTACGGCATAAGAGGCCTGTAAGGCGGTCTGTGCCTGCGCCAGGTTAGCAGCGGACTCGGTCTCATCGGCATCCTGGATACGGGAGAGCACCTCAAGGGCGCTATTTTTAGTAAGACTAAGAAGCGATTCCCCGGTCTCAAGTCGTCGCAATCTTCCTCCAACACTAACACGCTCTGGCAGAATATCGTTGTCTCTCGACACGTTGAGCTGATTGATAGAGCTAAGAATAGCTGCCGTCTGGGTCTGATAGTCGGTCGGAAATGTGTAAGCTACCCCACCACCATCTGGCGTTCCGGAGCTAGGCGTAGTGCTGTATCCAGCAAGAGAACGACCCAACCGCTCTAGAGCCTCAATCGCACCTCCAAAAACCTTATTGGCCGGAGTGTTCATAGCTATCGAAAGGTCATCGGTAACATTCAAGGTGTTAATTGTAGCGGTACCTAACTCAGCATCAAAAACGTAGCGGGTCTGGGCTGGGCCACTGCTTGGCTCGGTATATGCGGCCACATCATAGGGCGGATCGTCGTCATCCGCTCCTCCATAAACAAAACGACTCTGATAGGTAGAATTGGCCAAACTCGCCATATGATCACGGATCTGATAGACCTCTTCCGCCAGATGTGCTCGGGCCGTATTATTGACCGATCCATTCGCTCCCTGCTGGGCGATCTCCTTGGCACGCACAAGCAGATCGCTAGCCTGACTTAATACATCGTCCTGAAAGGTAAGAAAACTCTTGGTGCGTTGAATCGTGGTCGTGTAAGAATCGATCTTATCAAGGGTATGCTTATAGCGGGCGATGGTACCAGCATCCACTGAATCACTAGGTAACGCAGCCTTAACTCCGCTTGCTACTTGATTGGCGAAGGTGTTCACCCGTTTTTTATTCTCAATTGTGCGTGAAACTAGTTGGCGCTGCGCCTGTGTTTCTGAGATTCGTGTCATATAAGGCTCACTATCTGATCTAGTAATTCACCCGCTGTCTTAATCATACGCGCAGAGGCCTGAAAGGCTTTCTGGTACTTAATAAGATTCGCAAACTCCTCATCTAAACTGACTGCAGAGAACTCATCACGCTTATTTGAAGCGCTCAACAGATTTGCATCAGAAACCTGCACCGCAAGTTGCGCGGCAGCCTTGGCATTTCCTACATAGCTGACAGAGGAGTTATAGAGCTCCTCCATGGTGCCGGAAAACGAAAAGTTTCCAAGTGCAAAGGCAGATGATGTGCTGCGTAACGCCGCAACCGCCGCCGCATTCTGCCCGTCCCCCGGCGGAAAGACCTTAGACCCACTAGCCGGATCGTTATCACGAGCCGCTGCGAACTCCGCTGGATTCGTAAAGCCTAGCTTTATTAGGCTCGAAAAATTGCTTATCAATGGGGTGGTGCTCGTCAGGTCACTCAACGATGGGATTCCATCACCATCAACATCCTTAACCCCTGAAAAATCAAAGTCAAAGAGCCCGAATACCCCGGGGGAGTTTCCATTTAGGTCGCCTGCGTTCGATTGGAATCCTGCCGTTACGGTATCTTCATCAACCCCAAGATAGGTCTGATTAGCCTTTGTAAGAAGACCGCGTGTTAACGCTTCAATGCGTGATGCCATTGAAACCAGGTCCCCTTCGGCCTCGAATGGGGAGGTGTTTAAAGGGTCGGTCGTTCCCCTCATTTGTAGGATACCTGCCAACGTACCGGAACCATTCTTAAGTAGTTGTGTGAGATCAAGATGCGAGGGAGCAGTTGCTGAGCCGAAATCATAGGTCACATAACCAAGCACCTCACCCGATAGCGAGCGTGGCAGTGTGCTTGCAGCGAAGCTAGGGGCGCTTGTTGCCGTAAGGTTGCGCGAGGTCTCCTGATTTACAAGGGGAAATCCGTTGTCCAGATAGCAATTGAGCATTCCATTGGCGGTTTCTAGGGTCGTAAAGGAAAGTTTTTCAGATAACTTAGTAAGTACTGTATCGCGCTGGTCGCGTTCGTCGATTGCTATTACACCAGCAGCCTCTCGTTGGGTGATTAAACCGTTAAGTTGTGCAATCTGTGTTGTAAAGGAGTTCACCGTATTAATCTCAAGTGGAACACGGTGATTAAGCTCAGATTGTGCTCCGGCGATCGTTGCATACGTAGAGTGAATATTGGCGATCAGGTCCTCTCCCCGTTGCATCAAGTTGATGCGCAGATCAACGTTGGATGGATTAATGCCAACCTGATTAACAGCAGAGTAGAAATTATTAAGTGCAGAACCTACTGTCGACTGCGGGCCATCAAGCGCAAAGGAGACCTCAACCCTTGAGAGATAATCGTTACGCACATCTGCTTGACCTTTTTTACTCGAAGCAGAACGTAGCTGGCTCTCTAGGAACTCATCGGTATAACGCTTAATATTACCAAGCTGTACTCCACTGCCTATCTGCAGGATATTGCCGATATTAGCGACATCCACCCGGCTTTCAATCTCAACCTGCCTGCGGGTATAGCCGGGGGTATTAACGTTAGCGATATTATTGGAGCTATTCGCAATAAGGGCTTGCTGCGCAGTCAGAGAGCTGATGGAACTGCCTAGTATCTTTGCTCCAAAATTCGTCATAGCGTCGATCAATCCTATAGCGGCAAAAGATGCCGCACACCGGGGCTTAACAGCATAATGAGCAAGGTACGTGCCCAACCTAGCTACGGGGGATTAGCTATTGCGACGGGAAAGATCTGCTGCGGAGACCCGTTTATCAGAGGAGCGACGCGGGGGCGTACTTCTGTACCTGATCTGGGATCTCAAGGGAGAAGGTAGCTAGCTTCTCTCGTAGGTAGTCTATATCGAGCTCCTTTACGTGCCCCAGGAGCTCTTTTAAGTCATCTAGATCCTTAAAACGGTCAGGAGAGTTTCGTACTGAGAAGCATTTTGCGACGATAAGATCCTCAGGTGTAATGACCGGGACGAATGCAAAACCAAGATCAATCAGGTTTGCTTGAGCTCTTTCAACAGCTACCTTCACCCAGGGCAGCTCAGGAAGCAGGACATCGATCATTCCCGTCACTTCGTTCGCTAGTGGAGTGGAGGTAATCATGCAAATTGACCTTCGCGCAGGCTCCTGTTTGCCCCTCGGAATGAAACCGACTATTGGCGTAAGCCCGACCGCCTTTATCGCCCGTTCTGCAACTGCGCGCGAGTTTTTTTCAAGGTCCGCTACAAGAGCGAAGTCCACATCCTTTGTGAACCGTTCTTGCACGCGATATAAACTGGCTGCGTGTCCGCCGACTAGACAGTAGGCGCAAGGCTCTTTGTTGAGCGCTTTCACCATTAGTTTGAGCGCTTTGAGGGGCGTTAGGCTCATTTTTCTTTGGCCTTTTTGTAGAACGAATACAATTCATCCATGCCTGCGAGTCTTGAAGCCGCATGTTTAGAGTAGCGCGGCGCACGTTGCCGAACGAGGTTTATCTCATGTATGGCAAAAAATACCTTTAGGCACTCAAATTCCTGCGCTGTTATTGAGAGGCGAAAGCATCGTCGATTTTTTTCGCGCACCTCCTTCAGCACGCCGGATTGCTGTAGGCGCCGAATAATATCCGATACTCCTGAAGGGGATAGCTCGTACTGAGCCGCTAGATCCCGCAGGTGCCGAGGGCGAGGGCTGGTCAGCAGTCCCCGCAGGATCTTCATAGTCGGTTGGTCCGACAGGTGAGAAATTACCGAGTTCAGCATCCCTCAAAGTGTACGATTTTTCGAACATATATTCAAGGACTATTCGAGTAATGTGTTGATATGGTGTAACTAAGCACTGCGATTATAAAGTTTCTGAGTCGTCTGATTATTTTGCATAGTCTGTCAGTTGTAGCTCCAGATTAGCTTTGTTAGCCTAGCAGAAGAGTGCAAGTGGGCGCGCGAAAAGAATCATATCAGCTAATTAGGGGGAGTGAATTGATCTTCCTTAACTAGCCTAATTTTCTTTGCACGTTCTGCATCTGCTCAATCTCAAGTTCCTGTTGCCGTGGGCAGTACATACCGACACCTTAAAGCTTTGGTGGCCAAACTCACCTGTTTCATGAGTTTGTTTTTAAGAAGGTTAGCGATTTCTGCTTTGCTTTTAGTGGTTTCCACTGCAGCGATCTCGAGTGCTCACGCCGATTCAAAAACTGCTGGTCGAGTAGCGTGCAACTCGTTTTTGGCGTTCGTACACACTTCGGGTGTTAAAAATGCTCTTTCTACATTAACAGGACTGGAGGCAGCGCAGAACGAGTACCAACTTGGTGATAATAAAAGTGATCTAGGCGCTGTATGCAAAAGTAGCCGGGATGTCTTTAAGATGAGCATAAAAGACTTAGTGCCCAGAAAATGCCCAGTAAGGGAGTCTCATGATAGTGTGTCAACAAGATATTTTCAAAAAGTTATTGCGAAATGTACTGTGCCGAATGGAGCGCAACTCTTCCGAAAATGTCTCAAGACTACAAGCTCGCTCATGAGCGCTCCAAACTTTAGCGCGCCAAACTTTCCTCTCACGTGTTCGGTTGCCTCGGATATAATCAAAAGCGGAATATCACTTGATTTGCAACTCGATACAGAGCCGGTTTGTAAAGAATTAAAAACAGCCTGTCCGTTGCTTTTTGAACAGATCAAGTATGCAGGACTGTCTTGGAGTTTATAGAGATGAACTTTGGGATAGCTGGCGAAGCTCTGAAGTCTGATAGCCCCTCTGCCCTCATGATGTCTTTGATTGTAAAGTGACCCCATGCCACTGGTCTTCGCTTTAATAATCTTCGCCTACTTACCAATTATCAATTGAGTAATTGCACTGCATGCCGCTGGGTGTTACTGATATTGTCATGAAAACTACCCTCATCGTTATCCTCTGTATTCTCTCTGGTTGTGCTGCCTCGACGACAGACGTGTCGCCGCCGACTTCTGGGCAGCCGTCTCCGGGTATCAGCCAGTCTGATGTGCGAGCCCTGCTCCTTGCCGGCAACAAACGGTTCGTAGATGGGGCAACTGAGTCTCACTCTTGGCAGCAGGAGAAGGTCGTCAAGACCGGCACCTACGGGCAGATCCCGTCGATCGGCGTACTCGGGTGCGCAGATTCTCGCATCCCGGTCGAGATCGTTTTCGACGTGGGTGTCGGCGACCTATTCGTAAATCGTGTTGCGGGCGGCTTTGAGACCAAGGAATCGAGCGCGACATTCGAGTACGGCGTGGAAGCTCTGGGCGTGCACACGATCCTCGTGCTCGGTCACACTAAGTGTGGGGCGGTTGCCGCGACCCTTAGCGGCAAGGATCTGCCCGGCAACATGAACCTCCTTGTGAAAGCGATTCGGCCTGGCCTCGCGCATTTGGAGAAGGGAGCACCAGGACACTCCTCAGAGGCCCTGCTCGACGCCGCCGTCGAGGCCAATACTCGCTTTCAGATGAAGCAGGTCCTCAACACCAGCGACCTTCTGCGTGCGGCGCACGCACAAGGCAGGCTACAGGTATTCGGTGCGATCTACGACGTCGATACCGGCAAGGTACGCTTACTCGACTGAGGGCAATTGAAAGATACGGGGCTCCCAGCAGCTTAAACAAATTAGAACAAATTGGTACGTGGGGATCCCTACGGCCACGAAAAAGATCGTCCGCCTAATTCCTTATATATTTCTAGGATAATCTGCTGCGGGAGCTACGCTTCGCCCAGAAGTGAGCCATTACGAGGAGGTGCGGGCTGAACTCCCTGTGTAATTGAGCCAAAGGCGTTGTAGACCCTGCTGACCGGCTGACTCGCCGACCACAGTAATGAAAGCTCTCCGTTCACCAATCCCAGTGAATAGCTCAGGATCTGGTTAAACTCCTTGCTCTTGGCCTCAACCTGTTTGATCTTTGCGCGAATCTTTTCGATTAGCGCCATCAAGCGCTTCTTGTCACCGGCGGAACACCCCTGCTCTATAACCTCAGAGGCACGGAAGGAATCATCGCCAATAGTTGTTGCTATAAACTTAGTTCGTTCCTCTTTGAGCTGCGCAATGCGATCTACGATCTCTCCCCGTGCTGCCCCAAGCAACACAACCTTGTCGGAATCAAGCTTAATAACAGCCTGTTGCTCATGTTCAAGGAGTTCTAGATATCGGTCGTACTCAAGTAACTCAGCAGAAAGAAGCTTTTCAATAGATCTTACCGCGTTAATATCAAGTTTCATCAGAATTATTCAGCGTCGTTTAGTGCCCCTGCACTTAGTAGAATTTCAAGGGAGAGCTCCTCACCAACAGCTTGCGCGATAACTTCAGATGGAGGGGCGTAGGTCCCGTTCTTAATCTGCTCCTTAAGAGTTTCGATCTTGGCGCGCCGCTCATCTGCCATCTTTGCCGGACTAAGCTCGGACTTAAGTAGCGCGCTGAGGGGTGAGAACTGCATCGTATCTTCTGCCTTCGTACGTTGCGACGCAGAGTTATTATCGGCCTGTGCCGCTGCTGCCTGACCCTTAGGAGTTGCCACCCTCTCGGTACTAGCACCCTGAATTCGATTAAACGTCGCGTCGCTAGCCTCTGATCCCGGTACCTTCATAATTCATCCTATTGCAGAAAAATGGTCCTTCCTGTGGACACTACCATAATAACCAGCCACCCCAGTTTGCTTCGCAAACTCGCCCCTTAATAGGGGCAAACGCATACGGGCCTGACATGGTTAATAGTTACTACCTACCATCTAAGATGCCAAATACTTCTAAAAGGTTACTTATTTTTACTTAACTTATTAATATCTTTAGATATTACATCCTTAATACCAATTCCAGTACCCTCTGAGACGGACTTCGCTATGGCCTCATTCAACATATCTCTGTACATCCCCTCCTCACTACTACCCGTCAGCAACTCGCCCTTTGGAACCGTACTCCACATCGACTTCAACATCTCTTGCAACAACAGCGCTTCAAACTGCTCCGCTGCTAACTTAGGATTCTGAGTATCAGGCAACGGCTTCTGTGCCCGACCTACATCAGTAACACCAAATGCCTTATTTGATAGCTTAACCGCATCCATATAATTACATCACCACAAGTTCAGCATTAAGGGCCCCAGCAGCCTTTAACGCGGTAAAGATAGCTATTAGATCTCTCGGCGTAGCTCCGATGGCGTTAAGCGCCTTAACTAGATCTCCCAAAGTAACCTCGCCCCCCACTATCCTAAGAGATTCCACCTCCTCTCCTACGTTTATATCAACGTTAGAAACCTGTGCCGTCTGACCTCCCGCCAGTGCGTTAGGTTGAACAACCTGATTCTCAGTTCTAATTGAGATATTCAGGTTACCATGCGCAAGGGCGACTTTATTAATAGTTACCTTCTCGCCCATGATAATAGTTCCGGTGCGCTCATTTACAATAATCCGCGCGCCGAGATCCTGCTCAATCTCAACCTGCTCCAGAGCTGCAATCAGTCCGACCGGATTTACTCTGGCCTCTACATCGATCGGAACCTCTACGGCCGCTGAATCTATAGCAACCGCTGCGGGCTTCCCAATACGACGATTAAGTGCTGCAACAACGCGCGTCATAGTTGTAAAATCTGGCGTGCGTAATACGATCCGAATCTTATTGGATTGAAAAAGATCAAACGGAATCGCTCTCTCTACCAAGGCCCCCTGCGGAATCGTACCTACAGTAGGATGGTTTTTCTGTGCCGAATCTCCCCCCCCTGACACGGCAAAGCCACCGAGATCGATCGGCCCCTGGGCGACAGCGTAGGTATTACCATCACCACCCTTTAACGGCGTAATTAGCAGGATGCCCCCCTGCAAGCTCTTGGCATCACCCATCGAGGAGACCGTTATGTTTACCTTCGAACCTGGTCGCGCAAAAGGTGGTAACTCAGAGGTCACCATAACGGATGCAACGTTCTTGACCTTAATAAGGATTGGATCAGTTCTTATCCCCATCTTCTCCAACATGTTGGACATACTCTTTAGGGTAAAATCAATCTTGCCATCACCGGTTCCGTTTAGACCAACCACTATACCGTAGCCGAGCAACTGGTTACCTCGCACCCCCTCGACATCAGCAATATCCTTAAGCCGCGCGCACTGCCCCAGCTCGGCTATACCCAGAGTGAGCAGCAGAGCTATAATCAAGACTAACTTTCTCATACCGTTATCCATAAATTACTCGCATAAATGCGCCACTTACCCAGAGACCCATTAAAAAGGCCATGCTAGTCGCATAAACCTCGCCATCCAGCCACCATACTGCGCCTCACCTACGGTGCCCTTACCGTAGTAATCAATTCTCATCTGCGCGATCTTCGAAGAGTTAACCTCGTTATCCGAGGTGATATCCCGTTGGCGCACCAATCCGGATATCACCATCACCTGCTCCTCGTTATTAACCGAGATAATCTTCTCTCCCTCAACCCGCAACAGCCCCGATGGCAGAACCTCAACGACAACTGCTGAGATACGTGCTGTTAATTCAGCCTGTCGATTAGTATTACCCTCTCCCTTAAAATCGTTCTTAGTTGAGGCCGAGATTAAACTGGAGAGGTCCGGTGGGTATGTCCAGTTTTGAGTCTTCGCCTCCAGTCCAAAAAAGTTCTGTATCGCTGCTAACACCTCACTCTTTGACTTAACCTCCGTATCAGCATCGTGACGCCCCATCGAACGCTCTGTCACGGCTATAGTGATTAGGTCCATCGACTGCCAGGCTCTAAAATCACGAAACATCTCGTTACCGACCCGACTCTCGCGCCATAGCGAGGCGGTCATCCCCGGATCCCCCGCTTCAAGTGGGCTCTTATAGAGCACTGGCATCTGTTCTGAACTGTGTATTACCCTAACACCATCTGGCAAAGTTGCAGCACCCGCCATCTGAACACCCTGCACCGTTGGAATAGTCTGCTCAGCTTTAATCTGCGGAACGCCGATTTGCGCACGTGGCAAGGGTGAATTTGCTAGTCGGAGCTGTGCGCGACCATCCGCTGTTTTCTCCTCATATACCGCCCCTTGCCACGCCAAGCCCCCACGCGATATTGCGCTGCTTGTATCTGAAGCATACTTCATAGCTGGCACGTATGGCTCCGCCTTTTGGTTAGCTGCACAGCCAAAGCTTCCTAGAAATAATCCTACTACCAGGATCGATCTTTTATCGGTTACGCGCATAATTAATAAGCTCCTACCACTACAAGCCCCGCTTGCTCTATCTTTCCAGTTATAATCTTCTTAGATGATTCGTTTCTAACCTTTATATCCTGGCCGATGATCCCAGACTCAAGTGCGACTCCGGTGGCCGTAACTTCCAGTCGCCCGGTGCGAACAAGTAACGTAATGCGCGCACCCGCCGTAATAGCGGGGGGCACCTGCAATGCGCTAGCGCGAAACATCTCTCCCTGACCGATATCACTACTAATACTATGCCCGATAACATCACCGATATTCTCAACAGAGTCGCGTCTAATGGCGATATCCCCTACCTTGCTTAACTGCACGTCACCGGCCTCAACAACTGCTCCACGCTTAAGTGGCTTCATCGCTACCGGCATAAGGCGCCACTCATCAGCTAATGCACGTAGCTGAAAACGGGCCTCCTCTAGCCCCTCAACGCTGCGATAATCCACGCCGATATGCCCAGGCTGTGTAGTCTTAAGCGCCACTACCTCTATCCCCATACTATCGGTGGGTATGCGCACCGGCTTTTCAATAACCAAGCGCTTTACCTCGATCTGTCTACCGCTCTTCCCAAGGAAGCTCGCTAGTGCTCCCTCTAGTTCCGTCAATCCAACCTCGCGAAAGGCTCTCGTTACTGTAATTTCGCGTGGAAGTGTATAACGCAACGTGTCGACTGAGATCCCAGCATTACGGATACGTTCAATAACCGTTGTTCCCTCAATGCGAGAGCTGTCTCCCGCTTTCGGGCTAGTTGCAACCTCGATCCTCTTTAAGCGCCCTATCTGCTCATCGTCTTCAATACGTACTGAGTCGATCTGAGCGATATCAGCGAGCCGTACCACTGGCTCTGCTACAACCACCTCAGAACGCCCCTGAATACTAATAGAGTAGGCGTGATTGCTGAGCGGCAGATCGGCCTGCACTATTGAGCACCATACCCCCGAGCAAAACAGTACCCCTACTATCCATAGGGCTGAACTTAGTAGTTTCATCTCATTACCTCTTTAAGTTAATCGCCTGTGAAAGCATCTCATCTGCGGTAGTGATACCCTTAGATGAAGCCTCATAAGCACGTTGCGCTGTAATCATATTTACAACCTGCTCAACTACGCTCACGTTACTGGTCTCTAAGAACCCCTGGCTAACACGACCGAATCCGTTTTCGCTGAAGATTCCTGTTACCGGTGCGCCGGAAGCTAGGGTCTCTTCATAGAAACTCTGTCCGACGGCGCGTAGCCCTGAATTATTCGCAAATCTCACCGCCGATAGCTGTCCGATCTGAACAGGGTTAGTATTATTGGGTTGCTTTACACTGACGGTACCGTCCTGCCCAAAGGTAATTCCAAGCGAATCAAGTGGAATCGTGAGTCCTGGCGCCACTGGAAATCCATCGGGAGTTACGATCTGCCCGTTCTGATTCAGTTGCAACGCACCGGCACGGCTATAGACGAGCGTTCCATCGGGACGGGTAACCTGGAAAAAGCCATCACCCTCTATTGCGATATCAAGTTGATTACCGGTCGAGGTTAGATCTCCCTGCGTAAAGATCTTCTGAACGGCTGCGGTTTTTACCCCTAATCCGACCTGAATTCCGGAGGGCTTTGTCGTCGTCTGAGAGCTGGGAGAGCCGGGTTCCTGAACATACTGATAGATCAGGTCCTGAAAGTCGGCCCTGCTCTTCTTAAACCCGGTCGTATTTACGTTCGCCAGGTTGTTGGAGATAACGTCGATATTCGTCTCCTGGGCGTTCATGCCTGTGGCAGCGGAATATAGTGCTCTAATCATAGTTTTTCCTCAGTTTCGTTACGATATCCGTTTACCTACCTGATTAATTGAGATCTGATTTAAACTATCAATCGTTTGCGCTGCCTTCGAATATGCATCGAAGGCCCGATTGGTCGTGATCAGATCGATCATCCCCGTAATTGCAGACACATTTGACATCTCGATCGTTTGCGGCTCAACGTACGGCTCAACTTGAACCGGCTGCGCCCCTCCAGCTATGCGAAATCGCGCAGCTGATACAGCTTCCAATCCTGTGGTATCATCGAAGTGCACTACCTGCAGCCGACCAACCGTATTAGCCCCGATCTGAATACCTCCATCCTGCGTAATACGAGCTCCAGGTGCCTGGATTAGGATTGCGCCACCATCCCCCTGTACCTGCAGTCCATCCTGTGTAATCAGCTCGCCGTTCTGCGATATAGCGAAATTACCAGCCCTCGTGTAGAGCGGCCCCTGAGGTGAATTGATAACGAAAAAATCGTTGGCGTTACGGAGTGCAGCATCAAAGGGATTACCTGTATTTCGAATCGGGCCCTGACTAAAATCAATTGCGGTGCCGACATCAGCGACATTCGGTACGCGCGCGTGATCTGCCGCCCCAAATGGATCATTATCAAGCGTGCTCGCCAAGGTTTGATCAAACGATTGTTGTATAGGTACGACGTACTGCCCCTTAAAACCGACCGTATCGATGTTAGCTAGATTGTGGTTCTGTACCTCCAGCTTTCTCATCTGAAGCACCCCCCCTGAGGCGGCAGCGTAGGTTCCGATATCCATCTCTTATGCTCCTAGCGCACGTTTGTTTGACGACGGGTTGTTCCGAGCGCACCGAGCCGCGGATCCCCTGCTATTACCTGACCTGCCTGCAGCTCCTGCGTTGACTCCTCATCACGCTCGATCTCGATCATCTGAGAGAGCATCTTTACCCCATCTAGTGGCAACTTCGTGCGTTGTGCGACCTGCTCGAACTCTGCACCCTGCTTCAACATCTGCTCAGCTAGCGCGTAGATCTGCTGTAGCTCACTACTACTTGGCTGCGCAGCTTTTTGATACGCCTGCGTAGTGTTCCCCGCGGCAGATGGTGGACGCGAGATAATCTTTGGTGCATTGCTATATGAACTATGCTGCACGGCAGCGCTACTCTGTACAGGAGCGCTGCGCCGAGGAGCTTGCTGAGTTGTAGCGGCTGGAGCTTCAGCTGCGCTACGCGTCGTACGTGCTTGCGGTGCACGTGCTTGCGGTGCTGGGGCTTCAGCATCATCGAGCTCTACTGCGTATGCTCTAGCTTTATAACTGTCGCCCCGTTCCTGTTGTGCAGTGTTGCTTTGCGTAGCGTTGCTTTGCGCAGCGTTGCGTTGCGTTGCATTACGTTGCGCAGCACTGGCCGCGACCTCAAGCCTTTTACTGACCTCCTCCCCCTCAATAACTGAGCGAGTAATGCGCCGCTCCGACTCCTCAAGCTCCGTCAGATACTTCTGTATATTGCTCTCACGACGCAGGAGCTGGTCGTTGAGCTGCCGCCCGGAGGCCTCAGCTTCGTCAATCAGGTTTCTAAGGCTCGCCTCAAGCTCTAGGGTTTGCGGCAGGAGCGCCTGTGCCCTGGAGCCCTTCATCCACCTAAGCGCCATAACCAAAATAGCGGTTATAAGTCCAAGATCGACCATCATCTGCCATAAAGAGAGCTGATTTAGCATGCTTCGTTCCCCTTCAAAAAACCAACAACTGTGTCAAAAAGCCATATATGTAGTGTACGCTGCCGTCATCCCATTGACTCACTGCCAACTCACTGCCAACTCACTACGATTCCTTGCTAGAGCTAACCAGTTGAATTAGCATCAGCATGTGGTCGCCCCACTAAACACCGGGGGCTTCTGCCTTAAGCGATCCATAAGCGATGCTTAAGCAATGGCAAGTCTCTTGCCACCCGCGGTGTTCTAACGAGCGAGTTCATTCAAAACGGTACTTTACTATGTATAAAGAGCGTCTATTAACTCCAGGCCCGACGATCATTCCACATAAGGTCCTACAGGCCATGGAGCAGCCGATGTTGCACCATCGTAGTGAGGTCTTTAAGGCAGAGCTCCTAAAGGCCTGTGCGGGGGTGCGGTGGCTGCTCAGCTGGGACAGTGATCCGATCTTCCTGGCCTGCACCGGCACCGGAGCTATGGAGGCGGCCCTACTTAACACCTGCCAGGCTGGTGATACCATCATCACCGTAAACGGAGGTCTATTTGGTGCTCGTTGGGCTAAAATTGCAGAGCGTCTACAACTACAGGTACACGAGATTGAGGTTGCTTGGGGTGCAGCCCTAACGCTTGAACAGGTACATGCTGCGGTATCTGCCAATCCACTCGCTAAAGCGTTCTGTATTCAACACGCCGAAACCTCAACAACGGTGCTCCATCCTGTCGAGAGCTCCATACGCGAGGTTAAGAAACTCGCGCCTAAAATGCTTACCATTGTAGACGGCATCTCATCCTGTGTAACGACACCACCCCCAGGTGACCCCTCGATCCTAGACATCTATATCGCTGGCTCACAGAAGGCGTTGATGCTACCGCCAGGATTATCGGTAATGGCGCTTTCGCCGCATGCCTGGCAGGTTGTTGAGGCTACCCCAAAGCGCACCCTATATTTTGATCTCTCAATAGAGAGAAAGGCGCTGGCCTCTGGTGAAACCGCCTGGACCCCAGCTTCAACCATTATCGTTGGGCTTAACGCTGCAATTGATCTCTTTAAAACTGAGGGGCTTGATCAGATCTATAAGCGCCACGCTCTGCTCTCACGCATGGCGCGGGCTGGCGTGCTGGCACTCGGGTGCGAACTACTCGCGCCAGATGCTCCCTGCCCTAGTGTAACGGGCTTCTTTCCACACCCATCTATAGATGCCGACACGCTCCGTTCATCGGTCAGAAGCGGCTACGGCATTAGACTAGCTGGGGGCCAGGGCAAATTTAAGGGCAAGATCGTGCGCATCGGGCATATGGGCTTCGTTGATCCATTCGATGTAATGGCGTCTATATCTGCGCTCGGTTTAACGATCTCGGCGCTCGGTGTTCCCGTTGATATTGCGCACGCCACTGCCGCATCTCTTGCGGAGTTGCAGTCGTGAGCCAAGAAACTCCCATGCGTGAAAGAGCCCAGCTACTTTTTCGTGATATCCAATCCCATATCTGCTCAAGCCTAGAAGCGCTAGATGGTAAAGCGACCTTTCAGAGCGATGAATGGACTAGAACAGATATTCATGGGGGAGATGGCGGCGGTGGATTAACGCGCATACTGGCAAATGGCGCTGTATTCGAAAAGGCGGGGGTAAGTTTTAGCTCCGTTCAGGGAACTATGCCCGCAAGCTTTGCATCGAAGCTTGGCGCCGGCGAGGTCGAGCTGCCGTTCTTTGCCACCGGAACCTCTCTTGTTATTCATCCGCACTCACCGATGGTGCCAACAACCCACGCAAATTTTCGTTACATCGAGCTAGGAGAGAAAAGCTGGTTCGGTGGTGGCTCGGATCTTACTCCGTACTATCTCTTTGAAGAGGACGCTCGGCACTTTCACCAGGTATTGAAACGTTCCTGCGATAGGCACGATCCTGCACACTACCCCCGCTTTAAAAAATGGTGTGATGAGTACTTCTACTTACCGCATCGCAAGGAAGCACGCGGCATCGGTGGAATCTTTTATGACTACCTCGGTCGAGATAGTGATGACAGAGCAGATCTTGAAAAACTCTTTGCGTTTAGCAAAGAGATCGGCTTTGCATTTACTGAGCAGTACCTGCCGATCGTCCTGCGCCGCAAGGAGCTACAATATTCAGAGCTGCAGAGGCAGTTTCAGTTGCAACGACGGGGACGCTACGTTGAATTTAATCTACTCTATGATCGCGGCACTCATTTCGGCTTGCAAACGGGTGGTAGGACCGAATCGATCCTGATGTCGCTGCCTGCCTTGGTGCGCTGGGACTACTGCCCAATTATTAATGAGGGGAGCCCTGAAGCCACACTCATGGCTGCACTACAGGAACCACGCGAGTGGGTGTAACACCCTACAAATAGGCAGTTACGGTAAAATTCCTATCTTTTTAGCCCTAAAGTATTAACTCCCTTTAAGAATAATCCGTAACACTAGGTAGCAAAGATAGTGAGCTCTCATAAGAGAGATCTCGCTACGACGCTATGTAATTAACTGTGTAATTAACAGTATCAAGGGGATTTGCCATGCAGGAAAACATTAGGAACGGTTCGTGTCCCATAAAGCTTTTCCTGGTAGATGAGCACCTGGTTTTGCGACAGGCGCTATCAAAAGCGTTCAACGCTAATCAAAAGTACGAGGTCATCGGTCATGCTGCCGATAGCGCTGAGCTACTCTCTCAGATTTCAGCCTGCTCCCCTGATGTGATAGTGCTTGATTTCGCCATTCCAAGCTCAAGCTGCCTTGAGACCATGCTATCGCTTAAGAAGCTTGGGTGTCAGGCGCCGGTACTGATCCTCTCTGCAACTGAGAACGGCAATAATATTCGCGCTGCTCTGCAGGCCGGTGCACGCGGGTTTGTACCTAAGCAATCTGGCCTCTCAGAGATGGAGTTCGCTATCGATGCCATAGTTGATGGGGGCACCTATCTGAGCCCCAGCGTGACGGATAAGTTCATGTCGGGCGATGATGAAGCTAATAATGGGCCAGCCTCACTACTGGCGAAGCTCTCGCACCGTGAACGGGAGATTATGGTGCACCTTGCAAATGGCCAGAAAAATAAGGATATCGGGCAGCAGCTCCATATCAGCACCCGTACCGTCGACACCCACCGTTCAAATATCCTTAGGAAACTTGGGATAAAGAGCAACGCAGAGCTTGCAAAGATTGCGATCTCTGCCGGGTTAATCTCGATCTAACGCAGCTTAATAGCGCTATTACGGCAACTCGTTACGCATACTGCTCGGGGGCACAACCTCTAAGAGGGCGCGGTCGATGCAGTCCCAAGCCAAGAGCGCGCACTTTATGCGGGCCGAGTGACGCTTAATGCCCTCAAGTGCGAGCGCATCCCCTAGCACCTCAAGGCAGTCTCCTGAAGCCTCGCTCCGTATCATCCGGCGAAAAAGCCCAGAGAGCCGCTGCGCCTCCTGCTTAGTTTTTCCAAGCATAAGTTCGGACATAATTGAAGCGGCGGCCTGACTAATAGAGCAGCCATGGCCAGTGAACGCGATCTGAGAGATCTTATTGTCCGCAAACTTTACCATCAACGAGATCTGATCTCCGCATAGCGGATTATACAGATCTACCTTACGGTCCGGATGGATCAGCACCCCCTGGTAGCGGGGCGCTTTATAGTGGTCCAGGATAACCTCCTGGTAAACTTCATCAAGCATATTGGGGAGTATACATTGGTTAGGGGTATCCTCGTCAAACTGGTGTGTAACTGGTCACCGTAGTTTAATGTAGCGATTCAAGCTACTTAGATTACGGCGAAGTTTCATAGGTAATTCGATTGGTCGTCCCCTGATCGGGGACGGCAGATTTTGTGACCAGTTAATATTATCACCCCCGATTTGCTCCGCAAATCGACCCCTGAGGGGCAATTGAGTGTCATTACCGTATACGAATATTTCTAGAATATACTGACTAGTTACTTATCTAGTAACTATTACAGCTGCTTATTTGTCCAGGGCCACTCGAGCACTACTGCCGATAACTCTGCGAACACGCCTCAAGCAAAGCTGTCACCCGAAGCAACACCTCCGGATCGCCCCGCATGCTTATCATATCACTAAGAAAGGCCTTTTGCGGGGTCAGCTCACCACTAATTATCGCCTCAAATGCCGCATCTTGTCCCTCAATCCAGCAGCTAGCCGCAACCCCATCGGTTAGGCGCACTGGAGAAACAGCGAATCCACAGCTCCTGCCAGAGGAGATAAAGGCGACCTCAAAGTAGGGTAGTTGCGCTGTTAAGGGCGAGGCCGCTGCTACTGCTAGAAGCTCTAATAGCCAGGGTGTTTGGGTTTGCATCACAGCATGATGCACCGATCTTAAAGAAAAGTCTCTCTACTACGTTTAAGCCTGCGTGCCCATCGAAAGGCTCTCAATTAGTCGCTCAAGATTGTTGGCTTCTGGATAGGTACCGAGCAGCCGTCTGCCAGTATCTTTCGCCTTGCTAGCTATAAGTAGCGCCGAGATCTTATCACCGCTAAGTGCGTAAGCCTTCGCCAACATGTGCATCTCATGCATCCCCTTCCAGCCGGTGGACTGACAGGCACGCGTTGCTATCTGAACCGCATACTCCGGTTCGAAGAAAATACCCGGCTCTGTGTAGGTACGGGCTAGTAATCTTAGGGTGCGTGGGTGCTCCGGAGAAACCGCAAGTGACCTATGAAGATGTTGCCGCGCAAAGGCTATTTTACCATCATCGAGCAAGATCTGCGCAAAGGCCACAACCGCCTCAAAGGGCCCCTTATCTGCCGATGCTAACGCTGCAAGATCCTCACGTGCTAGATCGGAACCGGTCATTAGAAAGTCCAGGCGAAGTCGCGCCACCTCGAGCCTTGGAAAAGCCTCCCGCTCATAATGCAAATCCCTCAATAGTTCGTGCGCCTCTTGAATCAGGTGTGCAGAGCCCCCGCCTTCAACAACGGCGGTGATAAAGATCGTTGCTAACTCCGGATCTACTGAGACCTTCTGTAAGCAGCTACGTATGGTCCATGCGGCCTCAGAGGAGTGTCCAAGCCATAGTTGCAGTCTTGCTAATCTTACGTAGATCTCGCGCTCATCTGGGGCTGCCACAGAGGCCTGTCGCAAAAACTGCTCAGCTTCATCGAATCGTCGCAGTCGAAAAAGGCAATGGGAGAGATCTAGTAGGGCATTAACCCGCGCTGGGCTAGAGGGGTGCGCGCTGAGCCCCTGCTTATAGAGCTCTACTGCCCGGCTAAAGTCACCCGACCGATAAGATGCCGCGGCCTTAATCCAGGCCCTGACAGGCAAGCAGCGCCAATCTACGATCCAGTCTTTATACTGTGTGAGGTTTGCTTTAAGATCCGAGAGGTACTTCATTGTTGTTACTCGCTCCAAAACTAAAGAGCCCAGTACCAGTTAAGGTATTTATGAGTTCTTACCTGGTATATCCTCTAATCTTCATAACTAAGCATACTGCTTCAGGATAATATACATGAGTAATTCCAATATGTTAGCGGATCAGATGCGGGCCTTTCTGGCCCCTGAGAGCGTTCTAGAGGACCAAGCCTCGCTTGAATTCTATGGTCGCGACTGGATTAAGGACTTCAAACCGGCGCCGTGCCTCGTAGTTCTGCCAAATAATAGTGAAGAGGTTCAACAGATAGTAAAGCTCTGTAACCGGGAGAGGGTCTCAATCGTTCCATCAGGGGGACGGACGGGCTTAAGTGGGGGAGCAACGGCCACTAATGGCGAGGTGATCGTATCGCTTGAACGTATGCGCAAGATCATACAGGTTGATTCAGTTGACCGAACGATCATCTGTGAGGCTGGGGTGGTGCTGGAGCGTATTCAAACGCAAGCGACTCAACATGGGCTCTACTTTCCGGTTGATTTCTCAAGCCGCGGGTCAGCTCAGATCGGAGGAGCGCTAGCAACCAACGCCGGCGGTATCCGTGTAATCCGTTACGGCAATATTCGTGACTGGGTGGTCGGGATAAAGGTTATTACCGGTAACGGCGAGCTGCTGGAGATAAACGGCTCACTTTTCAAAAACAATACTGGCTACGATCTGCGCCATCTCTTCGTAGGCTCTGAGGGCACGCTCGGTATTATAACTGAAGTAACGCTGAAACTAACTAGCCCCCCTAACGATATCACCCGTGTTCTGTGCGGACTACGCAGCACAGAGGGCATCCTGCCCCTACTAGCGTACTGTCGTAATAACCTACGAGATCTCTCCGCCTTTGAGTTTATGGAGCGGCGCGCTCTGCAGGAGGTCTTAACACACCGAGGATTACGCGATCCCCTCGCCCATCAGTTCCCCGCATATGTATTGGTCGAGTGCGAGATAAACGATCCCTCAGCTTCAGAGCGCCTTGTAGCGGCATTCGGAGAGGCTTACGAGCACGATCTGATACAGGACGTTGTAGTGAGCGAATCAAGCGCTCAGGCCCAGGAGCTGATGAACCTAAGGGATCTGATTAGCGAGACCCTATCGGACAATTACACCATCCATAAAAACGACATCTCCGTTCCGGTTAGTACGATTCCGGCCTTTCTGCATGAGCTGCATGCAATAATCAATACAGCCTATCCAGCTCTCCGTGTTGTTGTATTCGGCCACGTTGGAGATGGGAATCTGCATATTAACGTGCTCAAGACCGACGCCATCTCAGATCACGATTTCTGGAGCGGTTGCCACGAGGCAGACCATAAGATCTTTAGCTTGGTGCAGCGCTACCGTGGTAGTATCTCGGCAGAGCACGGTGTTGGCCTCCTTAAGAGGGAGTTTCTCCATTATTCACGCACAGAGGCCGAGATCGCTTTAATGCAGGGCATTAAGGGCGTTTTCGATCCTAATGGCGTTATGAATCCAGGTAAGATTTTTTGATGACAAATGTGCGTGCTGGATTCTTACTTGCGATAATACTTCTGTTTCTTGGCTGGCTTCCAAAATTAGAAGCCGATCGAGTGCCTTGGTATCTGGATAACGATTTTGCGCATTACTATTTAACGGCAAAACTGGCCGCAAATGGAATAAATCCGTATAGCGCTAATTTAAAGCCCCTTTACTCCCAAAATGGATTTTTGCCCTCCCGTGAGATCTCCTCTGCCGGGGCTACCCCTACCGTAGCAGTGCTAATGACGCCCCTGACCTTCTTTGATGCAAAAAATGCCTTTGTTATATGGACAATATTTCAGATCTCCGCACTTTGTATCGGCATCCTCCTGCTGCTTAGAGCTCTAGGGATCACTCACTCCTGGATATATTCATTAATACTTTTAGTGTCTGCGATTGCGCCACTTGGAACCTTTGCACACATCAGATACGGACAGACTCAGGCGCTAATATTTCTTTTAACCATGCTAGGTATGCTCTTGTTAAGCAAGAAAGATGGGATGCAATGGAAACTTGGAGCACTTTTGTGGGGCGTCTCTGTATCGTTAAAATTATTTACCGCGCCCTTAGCTTTTGTGGCGTTGCGTTATAGAGGCAAAGGCGGATTGCTCTGGTTTATGCTTGGCTTTGCCTTGTTATGGATCCCTTTTGCATTACTGTGCGGCGTTGAAAGTCTCGTAACCTTTATTACTAAGATATTACCGTATACTCAGGGTCTATCTCTCAGCTTCAACGGCAATATCAGCCTCTCTGCAGCCTTCGTATACACTCAGAGGATCCTGTTCGATCATACTTATGTGCAGGTTATCTTTGTACAGATAATATGCGCGCTACTTCTGTTTCCATTTTTGTGGATTGAGTTCCGAGAACGTAGAGATCTATTTGCTTCAACTATGCTTGTACTTGGGGTCTCGTGCCTACTCTCACCGACCGCCTGGACGCACTATCTGCCCCTACTTACGGGGGGATTTATTTATCTACTCAAAGGTGGATTAACAAGTAGAGATTCATCAAAGGCTCTTTTTGCCCTTCTGTTCCTTTATCTTTGCAGCGGAGGAACCCTTGGATATCTCTCGCATGGAGACATACTGACTCAATTGATCTCGGCGTGGTGGGGGCCGGGATGTATTATTATGTACATGGTTTTGCTATTTATAAGTAGGCGAAGAACAGGGTGGTTTCAGCCTTCAGATATGTAATCCTGTAATATCCTCCCGTACTGAACCTTAGCTGGACACTTAGCTCCTGCAAGATTAAAGAGCTTACGCTCCGAAACCACCACAACGCTTGAGCCCATCTTAAATGTGCCTAATTTGTCGCCGCGCGCCACCGCAATCGGCTGTGCGTGTTCAATGCTAGTTTGCTTCTGCGCTCGCCACGGGTACCTGTTTGTTTCAATTGCCGCGTAGGCCAGCTTTATACGCCCAACGTTAGTAGCGCCGATCATAACTACTGCTATTAATCCAAGATCGCTCTCGATAAATGTTATCACACGCTCATTTGTAACAAAGAGCCCCTCAATAGAATTAAGCGCCCAATCGTTTACCGGCCACAGCTTGCCGGGAATATGTACGGTTCTAACGATCTTTCCATCAACCGGCGAGTGAATGTGGTGGGCGTCCTGCGGGGAGAGATAAAAATTCCAGAGCTGCCCCTCTAAACACTGCGCTGCAAGCCGGTCCTCACCAAGCAGCCTCGATACCTTATAAAGCTTGCCCTTAACCTGGGTCACCTCAGCATTTGGCGAGATATCGCTACAGGAGCGCAACGTACCATCTACCGGACACACCAACCCCTCGCCTATCGGTCGCAACTCCGCCCGCAGATCGCGTGTAAAGAAAGCTCCGATTGAGTTAAAGCTCTCTAATGGTTTAGTTGCTAGCGTTGGATCGATGCAATAAGCCTGTGCAAATAGCGAGATCGAGAAACGTGCTAATGGTCTTGGCAGCGGGAGCCTCGCTAGATGGCCTAGCCCCCAACTAAGATACGATTTTGGAACATAGGTAAGAAATTTCATGCTGGCATCATAGCCTATTCCGTTAAACGGAAGCTACCTTACCCGCACCGGCCGCCTGCAGAGCTTCAATCAGATTATGAACAGCAGCTGAGCCCTGCCGTACCACGCTCTCATAGGTACGGCTTCCGACATGCGGAGTAAGGTGCACGTTGGCAAGTCCGAGCAGCGGATTATCGATTTGTACCGGCTCCGGATCTAATACATCAGCACCATAACCAGCCACCTGACCACTTCTAATAGCATCCGCCATGGCTCTCTGATCAATCAGCGCACCACGACTGACGTTTACCATATACACGCCCCGTCGACACATGGCGAGCCGTCGCCTATTGATAAAGAACTGGTTTTCTCGCGAGAGGCTCATATGAATAGAGAGCAGATCTACGTTAGGGAATAGGTCCTCATCGTGTGGAGCGCGTGATATCGTAGGGGGATACTCTGCAAAGAGCGAGTCGCTGAAAACCTTTGTCAGGTGCTCTAGATAAGCAGTGTGTTGCGACGACCACGAGGTGTTAAAAACCTTAACGTTCATTCCAAACGCCATGGCTCGTTTTGCCACCTCTTTTCCTACACGACCGAAGCCCAGAATGCCCAATGTTTTCCCAGCAAGCTCGCGACCGGTCTGACGACGCCACTCGCCCTTGTGCACCAGTGCGTTGTGCTCAGGGATGCAACGGGTCAGGCTAAGCAGGAGTCCAAACGTAAGTTCTGTGACGGTGGTGTGATTTACCCCCGGGGTATTTGTAACCTTTATTCCAAGTCGCTCGGCCTCGACCAGGTCGATCTTATCAAGCCCAACACCGTACTTACTAATTACCTTAATCTTTGGGCTTGCCGCTTGAAGCACCTTGGCGTTGAAGTCGTCCTCTCCGCATATAAAGGCATCGAAGCGGGTACCATCCCCTATATAAGAGAGGAGCTGCTCCTCGTTTAGCGGCCCTCGCGCCTTAACAACATCGAACCCCGTATCGAGCAGCTTCTTAACGTGCGCTCCAGGCGTATCGATAAAACTGGATGTTGAAACAAGTACTGAATATGTCATTGCTCCTTACCCTATAGAATATAAGCCGTACTTATAGTCAGACTGAACCCGCTCTCAGGACGCTAGCAGAGGGGCAATCTACGATCAAGCTATACAGTCATGCACCAAGCGGCTCTCAAGGGCCTCAAAAACTTCCTCTTCTGAGCCAAAGTCCTTAGTTCCAACCTCAAAGGTCATAGAAAACCTAAGAAAAGGCCCAGCCTCCTCCCACGGTACGGTTATTAGCCCGTAGCGACTGATAAGCAGGTCCGCCAGCTTTTGAGCGCTTCCGCACGGCGTGCCCCTAAAGCTCTCCGGCGCTCGAACGTATAGATAAAAGGTGCTCGGTGAGACCGTAGCCTCAATCCCGGCCCTATTTAGAATCTCGGTAACACGTGTTAGGCGCCTTAGGTACCTCTCACGATTAGAGGCGAGAAAGCCCTGGCAGTTGTCGAGCGCATGAATACCGGCCCTCTGTATCGCAATAAACTGCCCATTATCTGTGTTGTCCTTGACCAAGGAGAAGGCCTTTACCAGGGGGGCGCTACCAACGACGAACCCGAGGCGATAGCCCTGCATATTGTAGCTCTTTGAGAGCGAGTACATCTCTAACGTAACCTCCTTGCCCCCCTCGATATGGAGCGGCGATACGAACTCTGCGTTAAAAACATAGTCGGCGTAGGCCGCATCCTGAACGATCAGAAATGAGTATTCGTGCGCTAGATTAACTACCCGCTTGAAAAACTCCTTGGTCGCCACAGCGCCGGTCGGATTGTTTGGATAGTTGAGCAACACTAGCTTTGGGCGCTCCCGTTTAATGGTCTCTTCAAACTGTTTAAGCTCCGGCAAGAAGTTGTTCCTAGCCTCTAATGGTACGGGGAGTAGCCTAGCGCCCAACCACTCACTCACCTTCGGTAACACCGGATACCCAGGCACGGTTGTAATAACGGCATCCCCTGGATTTATAAACGCAAGTGGAATCTGTGCAAGCGCAGTTTTCGTGCCGACGCAGTGCATCACCTCACTCTTAGGATCAACGGAGATTTGGAATTCACGTTGCAGATAGCGCGCGGCGGCCTCGGCAAACTCTAGTATTCCGTTACATGGATAGATGCGATTACCTTTAACCTGTGCGGCTGTAAATAACTGCTCGATTATCGATTGAGTCGGCAGCTCCTCGGGCTCCCCAACACCCATGTCGATAACCTTAGTGTCTGGATTCCTCGCCATGAACTCGAGCTTGGCGTTGTTGATCAGGGTAAACTTAAATGTTTGCTGCACCTGGCCGAACTGTGCTCCACCTATTCGTTCAGCAAATAACTTCTGTACATCCATTTTAAAAATCACCTCTTAAGTTGGCGGCCATCCATAACTGCTTTACGTGGGCACACTCTAGCAGTATCCTAGGCTTGGCTACCAGTTTGCGGCCATTTACATTACTGGGGTGAATAGTTAATTATATATAACTATATAGAGGAGTTAGACAAAACATGCGGGGCCACGCTGTTTTTTCACCATAACAAGGTTGCTCTCCACTATACGGTCACTTGATAGAGGTTTGCTCATGTTTCCTCCCCGCTGTGTTACGAGACACGCTAAGATATCAATTACTGCGATAGCGCTCTATGCTCTTATAATTTTAGCTCCCCTGCCGGTCGCTATTGGCCAGGACCCCAGCACCCCTGCAACCCCCTCTATCCCACGCAGAAATCCATCCGCACATACTCAACAGGGCCCCGATATGAGCGCAACGCTTGGCGTGCTAGAACTCAAGATTCAGATGGCGGAGGGCAGTTTAAAACTCAATCCATCGGAACGGAACCTTACCTCCCTGATATCTTCGCTTGAGGAGTCTCTGAATACCTCCTGTCTTAAGAGTTTGCCCGTTACATTAAAGTATGAGGGCCCTCCTACCAACCCCAATTGCATCGCTCGTATGGAGAGGTTACTTGAAATTAATCCCGATAACCCAGCAGCCATCTGCCTTCGGGATGGCATTGCAGCTCCAACCTGTCTCGCAGCTTACAGGGATCAGAAGCTGGTAGAATTTTACGATAGCAGCTCCCTACTTGAAGATCTGCCAGACCCTTCACTCAAGGTCGGACTATCTGCGGTTGAGACGCAGCGCCTCACGGTACTGAGTGAGATGTTGGAGAATATCAATAGACAGTTTCAAAACGCGGAGAGTAGTGAAGATAAAAATAAAAGCATGGATGATGCCGTGGGTGTCTACGATCAACTCCTATCTCTCTCTTGTCGGATCGTAGCTCTCAGATTACGCCCACTTACTGAAAATGATACGGCTATCTACGAGCCATCCCGTATAGTTGAAGCTAGGAAACAACTGCTTCAGATCCCTAAAAACATGCGCGGCGATTATCAAACACAGATGCTACGTAAAGTAGAGGAGGAGCTCTCTCTCTACACAGGAAACGCTAAGGGTAAGCAGGAGCTGCTTGATTTAATGGCTGTAATTAATCAACCTGATAACTCCAAACCACTTACAGCTATACGCCTTGAGCGCTCGCGCATTGTCCTATCGAGCTGCTACAGATTTATCGAACAGGCTACTAAGTTCATACCGCTCTTTCCAGCGCCTAAGTGCCACGCTGAGGGGTGGTACTCTCCTCAATGCATCAATGCGCTGAAGCAGTGGAGGAACGCCAAGAGACAGCGGCTTGAGAGTGAGCGCCCTGCCAAGGCACCAGTAAAGGGGATTATCTCTAAGTTCTAACTCCTATTGGAGGAGGCCTGAGTCCTGGGAGAGCCCGTATACAACTGGCCATGAAAAAGATAGCAATACATCAACAACTTTTCATTGCTCGCTCCGAACATACAGCTCCTACGTCAATACTATCGGGGCAGCCATGGGACAAAAAAACCGCAATCACTACTCGGGCTTTACTCTAATTGAGTTACTTGTGGTGATGAGTATAGTTAGCGCCCTTGTTGCGGTAGCGCTGCCGCGCTATGCCGCCTATCGAGCAAGCGCCTTTGATGCCCGCGCAGAGATCGATCTGCGCTCCGTTGCCATGGCAGAAGAGGCGTATTTTCTTCAGCAGGAAAAATACCTCAGCTGCTCTGGAATGACCTGCGTACAACTTCCAGGTATCCAGCGTCTTTCGACAGGAGTTGAGCTTGCTATCGTGGCTTCAGCCAACGATTTTAAGGGTAGCGCAAGCCACCCGCGCGGATCTGGCAGAGTCTTTGCCTGGGATTCTAGTGCTGGGGGTCTGGTTGAGTAGTAATCTATACAGACTGAGTAAAGGTGCGCTTAAAGGCCTGCTCCATGGTAAAGGCCGGAGTAAAGCCGAGATCTATCCGCGCCCGTTCAATTGAAAAATAGTGATTCGTCGACATCTCAGATACTAAGAAGCGCGTCAGGAGCGGTTTGGTCTCTATACCTAACAATCCCAAGGCGCCCGCATAGCCCTCCATCAGATAGGCCAAAACCGTAGCAGCCCTCTTTGAGAGCGACTTTAGAACTGGGGCAAGTCCATGCGCCTTAAGGATCTGATCAATCCAGCTCCATAGCTTAGTTGGCTCGCCCTGACTAATAAAGTAGGCCTTTCCACCAGCCAGATCTGGTTTTGTCTCAAGGGTTCGCATAGCGCACAGGTGCGCCGTTACACAGTCATCTATAAAGGTAAGGTCAACCAGGTTGCTTCCATCTCCGATCCGAGTAAGTCGGCCGAGCTTGGCGCGCTCTAGGATGGTTGGAATAAGATTAGTGTCGTTCGGTCCCCAGATTAGGTGCGGACGAAGTGCAACGGTGCGTAATCCATTCTTACAATCCGATGCCAGAACCTCCTGCTCCGCCTGTGCCTTAGTTTGTGGATAGAACGCTGGAAAGTGCTTAGGATAGGGATAGCTCTCATCAACTCCGTTAAGTTGCGCGCCGTCATGAATAACGCTTGGAGAGCTGGTAAAAACCAGACTAGTCACGCTAGCTCTACGGCAAGCCTCTATAACGTTCCTTGTTCCGATCACGTTTGTCTTAAAGAATCCCTCATAGCTGCCCCACATATCTACCTTGGCCGCTGTATGAAAAACTCCATCAACGCCGGTAAATAGCTCGCACCATGTCGAGGGATCTGAGCTGATATCGATCTGCGCTGATGTTATTCCTAACTCCTGCAGTTCAGGATAGCTAGCTCGTGAGATACTAAGGACCTGATGACCGGCGGCCCGCAAAGCCTTCGCGAGCGCCTTTCCTACGAAGCCTCCCCCACCTGTTACGATGTAGCGACGTGTCATAAGGAGCCTATGCCGCCCTCTGAGTAGAGAGCATCTTATCTGCCCAATCACTCAACTGATCGCGAAAGATCTTAGCGTTATGCCGTGCATCAACAGGAAATGAACGATTGAAAAAGAAGCGCCGAATACCGCTGGTAAGCTCATTCTGCTGTGCAAGTTCATTAAGCTCAGATATAAACGCCTGCTGCTGTTCAGTGCTCTCTGGCCAATATTGTGGAAAGGGCTCAATAACGATAGCTGGCTCCTGTCCGCCGCGCAGCCCTACCAAGGCCGAGCGGCGCACCTTAGGAAGGGTGTTAAAGATCTCCTCTAACGGCACGCTGTGAAAGGCCCTGCCTTCAACGTAGACCGAATGACCCTTACGCCCGCAGTAATATAGATAGCCACCCTCATCTATGTATCCTAAATCACCCAAGCGGTGCCAGAAGCTAGCTCCATCGATAATCTTTCCTATCTTATTTGCATCGGGCCTATGAAGATATTCGGGACTGACCGTAGGTCCACGTACTATTACCTCTCCGATCTCTTTAATGGCTAGCGGCTCGCACTCAGCCATCGTTCTCAGGATCTCATTACTGCTCCTGATAATCTTTATCTCCTGCCCCGGCACCCCCCTTCCCACCGGAGTGCCCTGCTCGCCAGATAAGGCGCGTTGCCATAAGCAGCTCTGTAATTCCGTTCCTGTCACGTAGGTAACTGGAAGAGCTTCGGTCGCGCCGTACGGAGTTGCGATCTCTCCGTTTGGAATTATGCCCTTTACAAGCTTGATAGTAGCAACAGGCACCGCTGCACCCGCCATAAATATGCGCTTAATAGTAGGCAGCGTTGCGCCGGTTCTGAGGGTGTACTCAGCTATCTTATGCCAGAGGGTCGGAGAACCGAAGGATGACTCTATCGCAAGGTCACCTACGAGCTTTACAACCTGCGCGGCATCGAGCGCCAGCGGCTTACCAACAGGCATCGAAGGAAATACGCTAGTGATTCCAAGTGCTACGTTATAGAGAGAAAATATCGGCAGTAATGTTAAATCGCGTGTGCCAGGAACCTGCCCTAATACATCTCGTATAACTCTAATCTGCTCGGCCATCATGGCGTTGGTAATAATAACCCCCTTGGGAGTTCCGGTTGCCCCAGATGTAAAGGCTATCAGCGCCGCATCCTGTGCCATTAACGAGCCATCATTTCTTAACACCGGCAGAGCTATCGGCGCGATCGGCGCATTGGCAAAGCGCTTAAAAAATCCGAGCGAATAGCCGCGCGAGAATGCCCACTCCGATGCAGTCACATGAAACTTTATGCGGTGAAACAATGAGCGCTTTAGGAACCTGAGCAGGTGCGCACGTGGTGAGCCTATAAATGCGGCTGGGTCAGCATCCTGAATACACTTTGCAAGTCGATCTAGCCCGATACCGGGATCAACGAAGACCGGCGTACCCCCCCTACCCGCTACAGCGAGACTTAACGCGAGAAAATCCGCGCCTGGCGATACAAGCATCAGAACACGATCGCCCGGTGCCAGTCCTAGCTCTGCGAACCCGCGCTGATATTGGTTAATTAGCTTTGCAAGCTCCCCGTACGTTGTATGTGAATAGTGCAGCGCGCTACCGTTTATCGGATCGCGCACCCATCGGGGCGTAATAACAGCCGAGGTTGTGGGCGATCCATCAGCGATGCGCATGACCTGATCATATAAGACGTGAATGTGCCCATCTTCTCGGCCAAGCACCTGACTAGCACTGGCCGGTGCTGAATTAATAGCCCCAAGAGGTCGAGTAAAGAACTCACGAATCGCCGGTATCGCAATCTGTGGAGCGTCATCAAGCACGAGATGTGACGCATCTGGAATTTCAAGGATCTCAGCCTTTGGAAAATGGGCCGCTACCTTGCTAAGCATCTCACGATGAAAACAGGGATCCCTTAGTCCCCATATAATCTTAACCGGCTTTTGTGCAATTTTAGGCAATCCGGTCGCAATCTCAAGCATCTGCGTATAGGTCGGATGATCGGAATCAAATGGAATGTCCGCCACAAAATCCCAGATCGCATCGCGTCGCTGCCGGGTCATATAGGGCATCCTGTATCCCGCCACAACATCAGGGGTCAGCTTTTTATGTGCGCCCATGGTGGTTGTGAGTCGAACAAAGGTTGCCGTATGCCTGGTCAGAATCTTTCCGATAACTGGGGTCGCCGCTAATTTAATAATAGGGGGAAGGCTCTCCGTCTCTGTTAGGGTCGTATTGAGATAGATAATCCGATCAACACATTCGAGCTTACGCAGTAGGAATCCGGTACCGAGCGGACCACCCCAATCGTGCATAACGATAGAGAACTTATTGAGCCCCAGAGCATCAGCGAACTCCTCAAGCTGATTGATGCGATCGATGGCGCGAAACCTGGTGCCGGGAGTTCGATCTGAGAGGCCACACCCAAGAAAATCTGGCGCTATAAGACGAAAGCTATCCTTTAATTCCCGGATAACGTTACGATAAAAAAATGACCAGGTCGGATTCCCGTGCAATAAAAGGATAACCGGCCCACTCCCCTCATCGAAGTAGTGCATCTTGTGTCCAGCAACGGACACAAAGCGGGATTGAAATGGAAGTATCGGATCAGACACCGCGCACCCCTATGACTTTACCACTCAATTCCAAGGAAGAGTGAGTTAAGGCCGGAACCAAATCCGGTCAACATTATCTTCTCGCCCTTCTTGATCCCCTTCTTTTCAACTCCAACTGCTAACGCGGTTGGTAGCGCCGCCGATACCAGGTTCCCGCGGGTCTGATAGATCGTAAAATCCTTAGCATAGTCGAGACCCATTGTGTTGTAGAACCCCTCATTAACCTGTCTCCCAACCTGGTGGCAGAATACATGGTCAATATCATCCTTGCTCCAACCGATCGCCTCTGAAGCGTCCCCCCAGGTGCGAGCGCCGAGCAGAGCCGCTGCCGCAATTAACTTGGAGGACTCCGTTTCCATAACCGGACCAAGGGGTGGGCTATCAACAAGGTGGTAGTCAACATTACCGACACAGAGATCGCAGTGCTGCGTCGCGGAGCGCGTTGCTCCACCTAGCACCCGATGCTTGGTCTTTGACAAACTCTCGTGACATAGGACATAGGCCACAGCACCGGAGCCGATCGTAAAGGTCGGAAGCAGGCGCAAAAGTTTATCACGGGAGAGATCCCTGCCATCAATAATACTTGTAAAGGTGTTGTCGATCATACAGCGGGTATGCTCGGCAGAGACAACAACCCCCGCCTTGACCATACCGGACTCTATGAGATTTGAAAGAAATAGGATCCCGTCCATAAAACCAAGGCAGGCATTGCTAACATCGAGCGCAATAGCATCCTCAGGTAGCTCAAGGTTTCTGTGAATCAAACACCCCGTTGCTGGCTCAAAATAGTCCCGCGTTACTGAGCAACTAAGCACCGCCCTGATATCGCTTGGCGCAATACCGGATCGTTCAATCGCCTCACGCGCAACGGTCGTCCCAAGCAGACTTGGCCGTTCAGAGATATCCCATAGATTACGAGAGCCGATCCCGGTCAGGCGCTCTAGGGTCCCCATTGGGATTCCAAGCTTCTGATAGACATCAAGAAGACGATCCTCAATCTCTGCTGAGGTCAGGGTCTGCGGTGGAATTGTGATTGCGTAGGACTCTAAGCAGACGTTCTTATATCGAAATGCGACCATAGCTCTTTTCCAATCGCCTTAATTCTGGCCCTGTAGGGAGTGTGTGATTAGCTGCGGCTACGCAACCATCTAAGTTCAAGATGATCAGATACCATATCGCGCGGATCTGTACAAATGCTCGCTAGATACTTTGTTTGTACGTATCAACCCACAACAAACTAGGTAAGTTGCTGTAAGTTATGCACTATGTTTGGCAGCTAAAAACCGCCTGGGTTAATCCAGCAGCCTCTGAATTGCGTGAGTTCCGAGTCGCGCAGCATGTGCCTCCTTGGCCCGTATACGGTCCCGCACGATCTGCTCGTGCAGCTCCTCTGCCAGTTTAACAGCCGCATCGACCTCCTGAACTGAGAGCGCAGATGCTCCTATATTTGAAGAGTGCACATCTCCAGCGCCTTCCCAGATGCGAGTCATTGTGTCGGATGATTCATTAGTATTAATCACAGCCGCCTCCAGACCTGAAAGTACTAGCGACTGCTGAATCAGGTCGAGATGCGACTCTAACTGTGTTGGAATCTCGCGAAATATACCGACCCTACTATCGGTCCAGGATATTCGGGGAGCAGCGGCTATCTCTGCACCTGCGCTTATCCGTCCAGCGATAAGTCGCCTGTATGCAGACCTTTTAGGTCCTTTTTGTGAAGAATTAAAGGAGAATTCCCTCATGGTTTAAACCTCATTATTGAGTCCGGCCACTGCTGTATTGGCCCCTAAATAGTTTAGACAGCTTAATTCATCCATCCCACTAGTAAGAGTATCGGTGCTTCAAATGAGCGCTGAACGCTTGAGCGCTAAATCATTCACATAAAATTACGGCTGCTCGATTCAAGCTACTAAAAGCTCTTAAGTGCTCGCGATATTAATACTTAACATATTGATTAAACACTATATTTTAGTATTTTACATAGCTACATTACAACCTTCTTTATCTCGGTGCCGCCAGCTTATTAAAGAGCTATACTTAATATCTCAGGGGTCGACCTCTCTTCCCCCTCTAGCAGGAACACTTGCGCATGACCGATCTAACAGAACAGGCATTTTCGAGCGCTTTTGTAGCAGATGTTCTCAAGCTACTTAGCAACGACTCCCTAGCCGTCCTTAATGGGCTGCCTGCAGCTGGAGCAACAACACAACATGCTATCCTGACGCATTTTCTCAACCACCTCTTCGCACGAGCGACAATTGAGGCGCTACGCAATCAAAGTGCGGCGCGCGTTGCGCACATAACCAACTCCTGCTTTCAAACGATTGTAGCCATGCCCTCGGCTGATGATCGTATCTCAACCGCGCTTGAATATAAGGATGATGTAGCCTCCCTCTTTATCGCGCTAGATGACAGGCCATTCATTATTAGCTCAGTCGCAGAGAGGCTCTCTGAGGCTGGCGTACGTGTCATATCGTTTCTACATCCGATCCTTAGCTACAGGGACGTAGCGATTGCGCTCTCATACGTTGAGTTCTCAGATACGACAGAGGTAGATACGACGCGACTGCTAGCGAAGGTTAGAGAAACCCTGCGCACACTTAAACAGGTTGTGCATGACTTTCCGGCGATGATTACGAGCGTTATGAACTCAATTGCGCCCCTCTCCAGCGATTCGCTGCGCGTTGATTTCGGTGAGATCAGTTGCGCTGAGGTGCGCGCCTTTATCTCATGGCTTACCAACGAAAGCTTCTTTTTTATCGGGACGGCGCTGTGGAACCAAGAATCACAACTTGTGCCCTACGAGAGTTGGGGGGCCTGGCGAGTTAAGGATGAGTTTACCGACCAGCTCCGTAGCGAGTCAGCCGAGGATCTACGGGCGCTTAAAGAGAGGGGGCTAGATCTCTCCATCAGAAAATTGGAGCTAACCTCCTCCGTACATCGACCAGCGCCCCTACTAAATATCACACTGCGACTACCGGACAATGCAGGAGAGTCTCTTTCTCTAGTTGGTTATCTGACCTCAAAAGCCTGGACCAACGAGGCTCTTGATATACCGATCCTTCGTCATAAGGTCGCGCGCTTTCTAGCTCTAGAGGGCGCTCTTCCGAATTCCCACGATTACAAATATATGGTTGAGGTCGTTGATAACATGCCTACCGACGAGGCGTTAGCAAGCTCCGTCGAGCAACTGCGCACGATCGCCCGTCTGGCACTTGGGGTTTTTAGCCATGAAGCTACCCGGACGATTACCTTTATCGATGAACTGCGCCGCAGAGCTCTCACCGTGATAGCACTTCCTCCAGAGCGCTTGAGTGCCGGGGTGCAACAAGATATTCAGGATAGTATTGAGGTCGCCCTGCAGGCCGCTACAGGTTCAACCGAAATTCACCTGGACTCCAGCAAACGTCGGCAGTATCGCCTCTATTTAAGTACCCCCCTGCCCTTAAACCACTCCGGCGTAATACCTCAGGAGCTACTCTCAAAGGAGATCCATAACAGCACCCTTACCTGGGAGGAGCATCTCAGTGAAAGACTTGCTATGAGGGAGGGACCGGAGGAACTAGAGTGGCGGGACGACATATTTCCAGCCGCCTACCAGGCCGGCACAGACGTTCATGAAGCAGCGTTCGATGTGCGCACCATAACTAGCCTATCGCACGAAAAACCTAGCGCGGTAGTGCTCTACGTGGACGACAAGCAGCATGCTCTGCCAGTTGTATCGATCTTCTCGCGTGGAGCAGAGACCTCCATCAGTAACGCCATCGCTGTTCTTGAAAATATCGGCATTGAGGTGCTGCGCGCCCATTCATATGGCTGCAATCCTCCGAGTGGTCACGTAAATATCCTAAAATTAATCGCACGGACCTACGATAATGAGCCTCTTGATCCTGAACACTTTAACAGGGCGATCAGTCCAGAGCTTGCTGAGATCTTACGTGGGAGCGCTATTAATGACCCGCTCAACCTGCTGCTACGAAAGATCCCAATCGATATTCCAAAGATCTCCTTATTGCGTGGCTACTGCGCCCTGCTGTGGCAGGTTAACAAGCTCTCCACCAAGCGTACGATGTGGAAAGCCCTCGCCCAGGCTCCTAGTGTTGCGTTGCAACTATGTCGAATATTTGAGTTGAAGTTTGATCCGGTGCTTGGACTTTCACTCGACGAGCGTAACCTTCGTATTGCCCAGGAGGAGTTGATCCTTTCAGAGGCGCTTAGGTTTGTGCCAGATATTACCCATGATCGAATATTACGTGCGCTCCTTTCACTGCTACACAACACCGTAAGAACAAATTTCTATTCTGGTTACAAAACACTAGCTCTTAAGCTGACCCCTCGTCATATTGAGATCATGCCACATCCCCGTCCGCTCTTTGAGGTCTTCGTATTTTCATCGAGGATTGAGGGCACGCATCTACGCAGCGCTAAGGTCTCTCGGGGTGGTATTCGTTGGAGTGAGCGGCTCGAAGATTTTCGTTCAGAGATCCTTGGCCTAATGAAAACGCAGCGGATAAAGAACGTCATCATCGTTCCAAGTGGGGCCAAGGGTGGCTTTATCCTTAAGCACCCACTGAAGCATAACGAGAACCTACCGCAGGCGATTGAAGCGGGCTATCGGGAGTATATCGCCACCCTCCTTTCAATAGCCGATAGCAAGCGAAACGGCGTAGTAGTACACCCTGAGAATACCCTCGTTTACGACGAACCGGATCCATACTTTGTAGTTGCGGCTGATAAAGGAACCGCTACCTTTAGCGACATAGCGAACTCAATCGCCCAGAAAGACTTTGACTACTGGCTCGGTGATGCCTTCGCCTCAGGGGGCTCAGCAGGCTATGACCATAAAAAGCATGGAATTACCGCCAAAGGTGCCTGGGAGTGCGTGCAACGACACTTCCATGATCTTGGGATAAATTGCACAAGCCAATCCTTCACGGTCGTCGGTATCGGTGATATGTCGGGTGATGTTTTTGGAAATGCTCTTATACTGAGTCGCTTTATGCGACTTATAGCCGCATTTAATCACAAACATATCTTTCTTGACCCCTCGCCCGATCTTGATAAGGGACTAGCAGAGCGGCTCCGTTTATTTAACACCCCACGTTCCCAGTGGTCCGACTATGCGTCGGGCGCTATTTCGCAGGGGGGCGGGATCTTCAACCGCTTTGATAAGGAGATTACCCTTAGCCCAGAGGCCAGACAGGCGCTTTCAATCGCGGATGATGTTCCAGACGTTGTCGATGGCGAGAAACTTATCTCCCTAATTCTACGCGCACAGGTAGAGCTACTCTGGAACGGCGGGATCGGAACTTACGTTAAAGGCCAGACAGAGTCCCAAGCCGATGTTAACGATGGCACCAACGATGGGGTTCGTATTAATGCCAACGAATTGAGAGCGCGCATCGTTGGGGAGGGGGGCAACCTCGGGCTAACTCAGAAGGCGCGCATTGAGTTCTCCCTGCAGGGTGGTCGGGTAAATACAGATGCCATCGACAACTCAGGGGGAGTTGACCTATCAGATCACGAGGTAAACCTTAAGCTTCTATTTGCGCCGCTCTTGGGATCTCATGACCTATCAATTACGGAACGTAATAAGATCCTGCAGGAGATCGCTCCCGATGTAGTCGAATCGGTGCTAAAGCAGAACCGCAACCAAGCCCTGATGCTCTCCATATCTGCGTTGCAATCAAAAACATCAATAGAGCAGTATCGATACCTGATCAGGGATATGAACAAACTTGGATACCTTGACCGGGCCCGGGACGTTCTTCCTGATGAACAGGAGATCGACGAGCGTACCCGTGAGAGAATAGGCATGACGAGGCCGGAACTCGTTATCTGTAGCGCTGCCACGAAGATGTGGGTCAAAGAGGAGATCCGATCCTCCCGTCTCTGCTCAGATCATAATTTGGAGCATTTCCTTCTATCATACTTTCCAAAACGGATTGGGGATGATTTTACTACTGCGGTGCTGGAGCACTCGTTACGCGCCGATATTATCGCGAGCTGCGTGGTCAATGAGATCTTGCCGGCCGTTGGAATCCCCTTTGTGCACAATATGGTGTCGCTGAATAACACCACCGTTCCTAACGCGATGAAATGTATCTTAGCAGCTGACGAGATCTTGGGATTTAATCCCTTACGTGGCCGGCTACATACACTAGATACCCCCACATCGTGCCAAGCATTTACTGAGCTCTGGCTTGATATGGGCTCTGCCCTACGTGAATCAAGTGTCTGGTTGCTAAATACTCATGGCTTAGAGCTGCCCCTTGGTGAAATCGTTAAACTCTATGCCTCTGCCTTTGAGACCCTCTCAAAGCATGCAAGCCTGGTGTTTATAGGCCAGGAGCTGGTTAGATTTGAGCGTCGTATTGAGCATTATAGGAGCCTGGGAGCGAGCCAGAACGACGCCATCCTATTTAGCCTCTGTCGCCGCATCCTGCCGGTGCTTGAGGTGCTCTGGTCAGCCCGCGAGTTTAAGCATGATGTGAAGGTTGTAGCCTCCGTCTACTCATTAATTCTTGAGGAGCTGGCGATCAATACGCTCTTTAAGTACGAGCAGCTAGTTGAGTCGAGCAATAAATGGGAGCAGGAACTTGTTTCCGGATCGTACCAGGAGATTCGAAGGAGCATCTCGCTACTTACAGGCCAGCTACTAAAGAGGTCCCTCATCACTCCACTGGAGGTATCGAAGGCCCTGCACGCGGCGCTAGGCTACGAGGCGATCCGAACAACGATGGCTGACGTCGAGGAAGCAACCAAGCAAAAACGTCCCTTTCAGGTTGCCGTGCTTCCGGTTATTTCGAGACAGTTACGGCTATTGGCGGTATAGACGCTTTTAGGTAACGAAGCTAGAAACTCTATCTGTTGCGAGTGTTAATTCACCCCATATTGCTTTTTTTCACTCTGTATCGTTATAGACTCCATCCTGAAACTTCGCCTTGGGATGGGTAAGTCTAATCCTCACTCACGGTGCCGCTCGGGTATATTGCGACAGCTACAAGCACTCACTCCTCGTTGTGTTCTCCTCTTTTACACACTCTTTCCCTTACCTAACATGCACTAAAATCACGCTAGAAGTGCAGCGGTCTCGACCAAGCCCTACAAAATCCTCGCGGAAACCTCCTCTGCACCTCGAAGCAAATACTTGCCAAAAGTGAATCGATCTTCCTATCCTTGAGTTTCGTATTTAAAAATGCACGTAAACAGCCAAGGATCTCTTCATCGAATGGTATCGGAAACAGGGGAAACGTTATCGGTGTTGCCCTCACAAAAACCGATTGTGCAGTTGGTTTGGTTGAAGCGAGATTTGCGCACTCAGGATCATGCGCCTTTGGCGGAAGCAGAGGCGAGTGGGTTGCCTTACCGAGTGATTTTTATTTTCGAGCCGATTTTGATGGATCATCCTGATTGTTCGGATCGACATTTGCGATTTCAGTGGCAGTCATTGAAAGATATTAATCAAACGTGGCTTGGATTGTCGAATGACTTAATATCAAGGCAAGTGGATGTTTTTTGGGGTGAAGCAGAAGATGTTTTTGCTGCATTCATGGATCGATTTGATGTGAGTAGAGTGCTGTCATATCAAGAATCGGGAATCGAGAAAACATTTAACCGCGACCTGAGATTGCAATCATTTTTTCGAAGTCGCAATGTTGAGTGGAAGGAATTTCAACGAAATGGCGTGATTCGGGGAATCAAGGATCGGGTGGATTGGGACAGGCGTTGGTTCGGAGTGATGTCGGAGCCCTTGTTGTTGATTGAATATCGCAAATCATTATTTCAAGAAGAACGGGAACCTTTGGACAAAGATGTGAGGGGTATGTTTGCTATGCCTTTGGATCGAGTAACTACCTGGGAGCAGTCGGTAGCTGGGATGCAGGAGGGAGGAGAGGGAATGGCTTGGCGGTATTTGAATAGCTTTTTGCGGAATCGACATAAAACGTATCACTTCCATATTTCAAAGCCGGTGCAGAGTCGAAAATCATGCAGTCGCCTTTCGGTTTATATCGCTTGGGGAAATTTGTCGATCAAACAGGTGGTTCACAGCACTAAATCATCTCCTAAGGAATTAAAAAATGGCCGGGCGATCACTGCATTTTTGTCGAGAATCAAATGGCACGATCATTTTGTGCAGAAGTTTGAGCAAGAATGCACTTATGAATATAGGGCGGTAAATCGGGCTTTTGAGGATTTGGGTGCGGAGAATGATGCCCTCTTGCTTACGGCTTGGAAGGAAGGCAAAACGGGATATCCAATGATTGATGCAAACATGCGTGCTTTGGCGGCCACGGGATGGATTAATTTTCGTATGAGGGCGATGTTGGTGAGTTTTTTAACGCATCATTTAGACATTGATTGGCGCTTGGGTGTTTATCATTTGGCGCAATATTTTCTGGACTATGAGCCCGGTATTCACTACACCCAATTTCAGATGCAGGCGGGGACAACGGGTGCAAATACCGTTCGCGTTTATAATCCTGTAAAAAACGGTTTAGAGCATGATTCCGACGGTGAATTCGTGAGAACTTGGGTCCCGGAGTTAAAATCTTTGCCTACGCATTTGATTCATCAACCATGGACGATAACGGAGATGGAAAGTGTGATGTACGGGGTGATATTGGGTAGAGATTATCCTTTCCCAGTGGTTACAATGCAGGGTAGAAAAAATGCAATGGTTGCTAGAATTTATGAAATGCGTAAGACGGAATTTGCGGGGGCGGAAAAAGCCAGGGTTTTAAAAAAGCACAGCAGGCCAGCTAAAGTTGGCTCGCGCAGCAAATCAGGCAAAAAAACAGGAGTTTCGATGGAGTTGCTTAATGGCTCGAAGAAGGGAACGAAAAAACTATGAAAGGGGTAAAAAAGTCGAATTTGCCGAGCAAAGTTTGTCTGACATGCGGTCGGCCCTTCGTTTGGCGCAAAAAATGGGAAAGAGATTGGGATTTGGTGAAATATTGCAGCAATCGATGTAAGGGTTTGAGCAAGGCATCAAGTTGAATTTTGTCTTCAAATTGTTGATGTTGCCAATGGAAACTTTTCATATTGGTTCGTAATCTAGTTAGCGTATACTAGTCAGAGTGAATATATATAATAACTAGGAAATGTAGGGTACAGATGCGAATCGTAGCTTTTATCCTTTCGCGAACGCACACTATATCGGAGCAGCCTCGCTAAACCCGTCTTTTTTGCTACTGTAGTTGATATGGCGGGCAGGTCTTCGTTCCATATCGCAACGAAGACCCTACATAATAACAGAATTATCTGTACCTACCCTATTAAGCATCTCACGCAGTTCCAACGCCGACTCATGCTTGGGCTCAACGATCAAGATCTTCTCGACCTCTGAACGGGCCTCGGCTACCTTGCCCTGTGCATAGAGCACCCCGGCAAAGGAGTAAATCATATCGAGACTAGCTGGATGAATATCAAGGTAAGAGGTGAGCAGCTCCTCCATCTCCTGATACCGTTTAAGGGGATAACCTAATTGCAGAACCCCAAGGATCGCCCGGTTATTCTCTGGATTTGTCTTAGCGGCACGTTTGAAGAGGTTAAAGGCCTCCTCGCTCTGATTCGCCACCATCTTACACAACGCTAACCCTGCCAGCGCTACATCATAGCCCGGCATATAATCGAGCGCCGTTTCAAAGAAGGCCTGCGCAGTTTCCCACTCGCCCCCCTCGGCTGCAATGGCACCCTTGCCACACAGAGCGCGCGCTAGATGCGGATTCTTCTCAAGTAGTTGGTCGTATATAGCACTCGCCTGCAGTAGCTCCCCGGAAAAAACCTGAAATTCAGCATCAAGACACCGTAGACACTCACGCTGTTGTTGCGTCAGATTTGTTGAGACATAAACTAACTTTAGAGCCTCCTTGGCCTGCTCTAACTTACCACTACGCTTAAGCGCCTCAACTTCACATATCTCAGTTTCTATCCGAGTATGCTCTGGGTCCTCTTCGATCACGGCGCTACTGGTTACCGCAACCTTTTGAGCGCCATTAACCTTCCATCCCATAATCATACTGGAGAGGGACTCAAGGGTCTCGGTTGAGACAGCACTAACTGAGGGCTCGCTAGGTGGCTGCATAGAGTTACCCTGCTGATCCGCCCGTATGCGTAGCTCTAGTTCACGCGCGCCCTCATGTTGCGGTTTGACCTTAATTACATCTGCAATCTGCCTAAGAGCCGCATTAAGCTCGCCACTCTTATAGAGACATCCCGCTAAACAAAATCGCATCTCAGCGTCATTCGGTTGTATAGCCAGATAACGTTCAAGCGCTATCTGAGCCCGATCAAACTGCTGCAGACTATATGCACACTCAAGTAACTGATGAAGTGCCACCATGCTATCTGGAGCTACATTTAAAGCCCTCTCAAAGAAGGGCGCAGCTTGCTTAGGTCGACCAAGCATCATCTCACACATCCCACGGCCAGTGATGATCTTTGGATCGGCCGGCGCGTATTGCAACGCTCGCTCAAAGAGCACAAGCGCTTCAGACTCCCTCGATTGGGCCAATAAGAGAACTCCAAGCCCCTTAAGAACCCGTGCTGAGGTAGGGTCGAGCGTTTCAGCTTTTCTAAACATCTCATCAGCTAACTCGAAGTTCATGGCCTTAGCAGCAACCTCGCCCTGCTCAATGGCGTCCTCAAGCTCCATCGCATTTAGGCTCATATCGTAGAAGCCGTGCGAGCTCACAACAGCGCTGTGCTGCGCCGTTTGTGGAGCGCTAACGCTCACTCGCTTTTCTGTAAGCCCTAGCACCTGCTCGTACGCTTCGATGGTACGTTGAACGGCACCCTCCCAGGTAAAGCTCTGCGCCATCGCAACTAATCCATCTTTAATCGGAGCATAATAGGCCGCCATCACCGCAGCCTGAATGGAGTCCTCCTCCCACGGTAGGCAATAAAAAGCCGTATCACCCAAGTAATCCTCAGAGGTGCCGGTACGGGTTGCGACGATGTTTTTTCCGTGCGCTGCGGCCTCTAGAGATACTAATCCTGGCAACTCGTACCAACTCGGTAGTACATGTATCTTACATGCGGCATAGGCCGAGGCGAGCATCTGCGAGGAAACCCTATCAAGCACGATTGTTCTGCCGCGCCGCTTAAATGAACGCACTGCCTGCTCATACTCCGGCTGATACGAGAATCCACCCCCTGCTAATACTACAGTCAGATCGGAGCTCTCTAGCGCTTTGAGAAGCATTAGTTGATTTTTTCGACTCTCCAGTCGTCCGACACAGAGAACAAAATCTCTTACTCCGTAGGCCTCTTCAAATAGCTCTGGACCACATGTTACCCCTACTTCATGCCCTAGTGGGAGCTCGAGGATAGACTTTGCCTGTGGATAATCACGCTTAAGAGCCCTGGCCTCGCCCGCTCCATTTGCAAAGAGTGCTGCTGCATTTTGCACTATCCAATCAGCCGGGAACCTCTGTGAACGGGCGATAGTGCTCAGATCGATCCGGTGCGCGCGCCAGTAGTTCCGGTCCTGCCCACCCTTTACATAATCTAGCAAGGTTGCAGCGATAGCGTGCGACTGATTATGAAATTCCGGTAGATCCTCATAGAGAGAGGTTACTACGAACGGAACTCCTGCTGCCTGCGCCCTCTGCGCCAAGCTCTGTGTTAATTGAGTCGTTGCTAAATTAAAGAGATGCACAACCTCATAGTCCTTTGGGTTCCTCTCTCCAGCGACATCCACCGTTACCTCATAGCCCCGTACCGCTAGCCCCTCACTAAGCCGCTCAAGCACGACTGTATCTCCACCCCGTTGTGTAAAGGTATTTGGCCTACTTTGCAGAAGCACCCTAATATTGGAAGTTGTTGTAGGTATGGTTGCGTGTGTCACGGGGCTCTCCTCATTTTGAGGGCTCTCTTCGACGCTCTTTACAACCGTCGAAGCAGTGCCCATGGAACAATACATGGAACTATATATCTCTCTTATCTGTGCAGCGATGCGGGGCCAGCTATGCTCCTCCGCGTATCGTGCTGCGCAAGCCTGAATCTCGCCTCGCAACTTTGGATCTCTTAGTATTAGCTCCGCCGAGAGTCCAACCGGATAGCCGCTCGTAAGGTGCCAAACCGCATCGCCAAACGCCATCATTGCAGGTGCCAGTGATGTAAGAACAACTGCACCAGCACCGATTGCGACGGAACATGCTCCCGATGCTTCGAAGTGCTGCGAGCGGTAGTTCATAATCACGAGATCCGAGGCAGCCAGGTACTCACCAACCTGCTCTTCCGGAACGAAGGTTGTAATAAAGGTTACGTGCTCTGAAACGCCACTTGTATTTACAAGGTTACGCAACGCTCGTAGGTATGTCGCACTATTCGGATCATCCTCTCTAGTTTCTCCGATAATAATACCGCGTGCTGGAACTCCACGTTGACGAAGATGCACCACTGCCTCTACTAACGCCTCAAGCCCCTTGTGTGCCTGTATAAAACCGAAGGTTGTAAGTAGTGGTTGCTCATCTGCTATGCCAAGCTTGCTACGTAATAAACTGCGTGTTTCCTTAGTCAACTTGGCTCTAAGCAATACCCCGTGTGGAACAACGCAGACGTTCTCAGGTTGCGCCCCGTTAGCGATCGCCTCAAGTCTGTTCTCTGGGCTGTGTACGAAAACCCTATCGGCCGCCCTAAGAATAGAGGAGAGCTCCTCAGCTACCGTAAAGAGGTTATGAAGCTGCACTACGATCTGAATGCCCTTGTGACGCAATGCGGCTAGCATCTCTGTGAACGGCACGGGATTAAAGAATCTAGCCTGGCAGTTTATATGCAGGATTGAGACCCGTGCGCGTTCAATATCCGCTTGAAGCGCCCTGTAATCCTGTGCTTTATCTCGCCCCTCAACTCTATTCCAACAACGCCTAACAAAAGGCTCATCTGGTGCAGTAGTTGTCGAAACATTCTCTGCAAAAACAACGAACTCGCTCTCCTTAAACTCAGAGACAAGAAACTTTGCATACGTTGCAAGACCGCATAGCTGATTCCACGGCGTAAGAAATCCAACACGGCCATTAAATCCGTTAGCATCCCTCTGAAGTTCTCTATCCTGTTGCGATTTCGTAACGCTCTCTCCAGTTTGTAGGGCTCAACACAGCGAACACTTTCGCACCGTTAGCTTCTGTGAGCTTTAGCCCATTGATTAGAAATTAGGATGCGGGGGAAAGAGCTCTCGTTACAAAAAGATTAGGCGCTAATTTCAGTACCAAATAGTATGCATAACATTCTTAATTAACTGCGTATTATAGCAGATTTAGGGCGTTATTTGCCTTGTATCTGTAAAAAACACTAGGCGTTCCCAGCGCTAACGCCTCACACAACAGCATGGGCATTAACGCATACAACTATAAAAAGTAGTGAATAGTTACGAATCTTTTTCGCTGTAAAACGTATCTTAAAATAAGGTGTTTTTTACACCATTTCTGTTGACGCGATCGGAGAAGGATCGCCTGAGCAGAATAAGTTATATGGTTATTAAGGTTGATCTCTTTTTTATGACTCACCTACTTCGTTAGTCATAGGTTTTTCTGGTTGCTTTTTATATATTTTCCTCCCTGGTTTTCTTCGTTTTATACTTATTCTGCTCTCCTTTCTTCCCACAAAACTCAGAAAACAAAAAAACACCCACCGCATAACCTTATGCAGTGAGTGTTATCTGTATTCTACTGAGCTATGCGCTTACGCGCCGACGTTCCCCTGTGCCTCACGAGCTACCTTGCGGCAGGCGTCCTCAAGCTTATCGAGCTTCGGCTCAAGGTCCTTTTCTAGACTTTCACCGAGTGCCCACCAGGACTGATAGAGCTGCTGCTGACAGATCTTCTTACAGATCTCTGAGATCTCCTGAACCTCATTAGAGATATCAAGCTTTGCTCTCTTAGTATCAGGAACGAGCTGCATCAGGGTTCCATACCACTCAAAGAATGCGCGCAGGGTATCTACAGCCACTTTAAGCCGCTTGTTCCCCATCATGGCATCGCCATCCTGAAACCCTTTACGAGCATCTCGGAATTCAAAGAAGCATGAACGAACAACCCCAGAGGCATCCTGCAGACGCTCTGCAACGTAGATCTCAGGGCGTCCAGTTTGAAAATCAAGTAGCTCACCTGGAAGTTGTTGAGGACTAAGCATCCACTCCTCATCAGAGATGTCCCGACCATCTAGGTGAATAAGGGTGACCATATGCTCAGGATCAATTGATGACTTAACGAGCTCAATCAGATCTGCAAATGTTTGCAATCTCTCTATGGGCATCGTAGCTGCCTCTCCATTAATTCTTATCTGAATCATATCTGTCCCTCTTCTTTTCTAAAAATCGGATTAGCGATCTATCCCGCTAAATAGTAGGATCCAAACTTAGAGCACCTCCGTTCCAGATCCTGGTACGCGCTATTCATTTGAGATGCTAACCCCATCGGATCAGATCCTTTTAAGTTCTCCTTGGCGAATACAAACATCCGTGTCAGGGACTCGAGGGGGCCAAATTGAAACCCTAAGCGTTCGATCTTGCTATCTAATTCGGAAATATGCTGGCTTACCTCTCCTAGCCTGGCAGCCGGTGCTGAAACGTCCTCGATAAACCCCTCCAAGCGTTTAATAAGCTCCTGACCATGTTGTGCACAGGTTCTGATCTCCCGAAGCCCATCTAGCCCATCATCGAGTACCCGCAAACTATTTGAGCGCTTCTCCTCTGTTACAGGAAACCCACCTAGATCATCAAGCCATAACTTGCGATACGCCGCACGGTAACGACTAAAGATGTCTTCCTCTACTGTATTAAGAGGAACTAAATTGTAGAACCCCTGCTCGTCGAAGCTTGAACGATACACCGTAACTAACCTTGGATCGGCGACCTCCTCAGAAACCTCTAATACATCCCCAGCTAAACGCGCCATCGTTAGATACGCCACTAATTGTGGTGAGATCATCTCGTGACAATCGGGGCGCCCACAGCTCTTATTCGGATTGCATGGCCCGCACCCTATTACGGGCTGCAGAACCAGATTGCCCTCGCTATATGGACCGGTCTCAAAACCGTACGCTGACGCAAGAAACATCGAAATAACCGGAGTCTCGACAGCAACGGCTATATGCATCGGCCCCGTATCGCCAGTAACTAGAATATCTGCGAGCTTAAGCATAGCTGCAAGTTGTGGAACAGAGGTCTTACCAACCAATGAAAGTACGTTGGGCGATCGACACCCCTCTATGATCGGATCTACGATCAGCGCCTCCTTCGGAGAGCCCGTTAAAATAATACGAGCGTTATGTTTATTTACCAACTCTGAAATCAGTTCGATAAATTTACTTGGATGCCATTGACGTTTAGTCTGACTTGCACCGGCCTGAACAGCGATCAGGGGCCCTGTATTTGTAAATGAGGCTGCCCGTAACAACTCTTCACAGTACTCAGTTGAAATCGAATCTATATTTATCAGTAACCTTTGTGGATGCTCATCTATATCAGCCGAACAGCGAAATACATCCACAAGATTAAGTGAGTTATAGCGTCGATTCTGATGAAATACCGATGTGGCGAACAACTGCGCCCAGGCCGATTCAATCACCCTGTAGCCCTGCTCATCTGAGGTCCATCCACCATTACGCTCAATTCCAACCAGATTTAATAGGAGTGCGGTATAGGCAGACGATGACATATTCAAACAGTAATCAAATTTCTCCGCTCGTAATCTTTCTACAATCTCACTAAGATACTCATAGGCATCGATAATGCCATCCTGCTCGCGGTCGAGGCTGCGGCAGGTAAAGCCCAGGTCTAGTCCGATCACCTGATCGATGTGCGGAATGATATGACAGACATCTTCAAACTGCTTCTCTACAAGCACTGTGATGTGACAGTCTGGGTTCTCCGCCTTCATACCGGCAATTGTAGGGGTCGCCTGCAACATATCCCCAAGCCGCGTGATATTAACGAGGAGGATCTTCTTCTTATGTGGGTAGCGCTTCTTCATTATTTCTGCTCCCTCTTCTCATGCGCTGCTTTGAGAATATGTTTCTTTACGTGAAATAAAAACATCAGCTTCTGTTCCGTTTCAGAGAGCTTGCCGTTACCACCAACTATATCTGACACTAATCCATCAAGGATTGGCTGCTCGCCGCGGTCGCGTGCTTCCTCACACCGTCCTTTAAGTTCAGGATTAATAGCGCTGCGTCTGATCATTTCGGTCCATGGGCTGGCCTGCTCGCGAGCTCTCAGGTACTCAAACTTACTAGCATAGATAAAGCTTAGCATCTGCTCGATACGCTTATCATAGGTATGATCTCGCAGCACTCGCGCCCTAGCACGTTGAGCTATCTCCACACGCTCCTGCGGATGCTCAAGGTAATACTGAATTTTTTCGGTCAGATCTGAAAAACTGTTGAAGGTAATAATCTCTCTGCCGATTTCAAACGCCTCTGGCAGTAATGTACGCTCATCAACCAACTGGAACGCCCCACATCCAGCCAATTCAAAGGTACGGGGGTTAATAAAGTCACCATTTGGCTCAACGCCATCTCGCTCGGTGCTGGAGTGCAGATTTAGGTTAATCTCTGTAGCGTTGAATATCTTAACATACTCCTCGGCTGAGATGCGCCGAGCTCCCTGCTGTACCATCTGATCGAAGGGCTTGCAGGTCGGCCATTCACTGCCCCAGATCTTAAAGGGATGATGCGCTAGGGAAGCGAACATCTGTTGTCTATTATGGTATCCAGCACCTACAAATGAGAGGGGAGAGCCCCACTGTGTGCGCTCAGTATCTGAGAGCTTAAGTGGCGCATGTACGAACGGATCAAATGCTGTCGGAAGGTAGTGTACCTCTCCAGCACCGGCTCTGCGGATCTGCTCGATACAGTCACCTTTCTGGATAGTAAAGACGAAGTCAAAATACTTCGCCATATCGCGCCAATATGTAAAGCGCAGATAATCCTCAACGAACCATAGCACCGTAATGACCCCTTTCTTGCGAAGTTCCGTCAGAAACTTTGCCGATACAGGGGCCTGCGCCATACAGATCAGGACATCTATAGGCTTCTCTGTAAAGCTCTCTGTAAGGGTGGCTGATAACATTTCTACGTATGAGGAGTGCATGAATTTGCGCCGAGCTGGATCTCGCACCAAATCATCCATCAGCTCAAAGCCATTATTAAAGCCGCTCATATCAAGGCCACGCGAGCGTTGACCAAGACGGGTAAGAGCACTCTGCGTGTAGTATCCGGTCGGTATAGTGCCGCCCTGTAGCGGCCCTAGTACCGCGATGCGCGGATGAAGTAACGCGAGCCCTCTACGAGCGTATAGTGTTGCTTTGATTGTGCCAACGAACTGAAGATCAAGCACTGCATTCTGCGGACGTACGAGTAGCTCAGCGGCTCCCTGTACATGCGTCATGTCGTTCTCATTCAAGCTCAGCTGCGCTAGACCATTAAGACATTGCGTCAAGTCGCGAGCTGCTAACGCCGCCTTAAGTGCCGCTAGATTAGGCTCGTAACAAGATAGGTTACGCTCGCCGGACTGAATCAGGCTCTCGATATGATATCCACAACCGAATCCAACTACTACGATATTTGAGCTCTGCTTAAAGCGCTGCTCCTGTAATGCTCTACTAATCCAGGCTGCTCCACCCTGCACCGGTTTCTCGGCGTGATCTAAACATGTTTCGCCCCTCCAAAGTGCTGGCCCCTGCGGGGTTAAGGTGACCCGTATCTCCTCCTCTTCGCCATTTTTGTCAGCAACCGCGCAGAGCACTTTATATAGCTCTGGGAAACGGCTTTGAACTATGCGCATATTTGCTAGAAAAATTGTGCTTGATTCCGGGGTTAGTTCGACTGTTTCTTGATCGGATCGCGCAGCAGCTACTCCCTTTGTAAGCACACGATCGAGCAGATCTATCGTATCGATCGTGGCAGTTCGGCAATAGGTCTCTACGTATTGCAGAGAATGTTGTGTGCGCTCTATCTCGCCTTGGTCTGCAAGTACAGAGGCATCTCTAATCTGCCCAGTAAGCTTAGTTATATTAGTCATCTTACCTGTCTATGCTGGCGCATCGCGCGCTATACCTCTTCCCTCCTTAAACAGCGATGAGATAGAGGGATTCATGGCTTAGGATGCGTCTAATAGTGGCTAGGCTGCGAAAAATTTCACTCTGGCCTTCTCCTAATCCTCTACGCTAGCGTACCCTATGCTTATGCTAACCCAGTCATTCCAATGAATATTATAAGAATCGGGCTACTTATCATCGTAGCGGTTATGGTGGCTGAGGTAGCCTGGATCCTATTTTCCGGATCGCCCGTGCCGGTACCCAATACTCCCCGAGCGGTACAAACGATAGGAGCCGGTAAACAGCTTACCTACATTGTAATGGGCGATAGTACCGCGGTATCCCAGGGAAGCGCTTATAGCGATGGATACGCAGTGGGTACGGCGACCTATTTAGCCCAAAAACATGCCGTAACCTGGGCTAATCTGGCCGTATCCGGCGCGCAGGCCCAAGACGTATTAACGCAACAGCTACCGCAAGCCTTACCATATCGTCCGGATGTGGTGCTGATCGGCGTGTGTGCAAACGATGTAACCCACATGACCGGTATTAAGGATATACGAGACGCGCTTATGGGCATTATTAGGGAGTTGCAGAGCGCCAATGCCGATGTCCGTATTATTTTGACCGGGGCGCCGGATATGGGCAGCCTCCCCCGCATACCACAACCGCTGCGCTTGATCGCTGGTCGTCGTAGTGAATCAATTAACGCTATGGTGCTTGATTTAGTCGATAACCAAAGGGTCTTTTTTGCACCAGTTGCCACTAAAACTGGTCCTGTGTTCCGCGCGCACCCTGAGCTATTCGCCGCCGACAGATTTCATCCCACCGCCGCCGGATACTCGTTATGGACGCCGGTGCTTATCGAGGCTCTGCAAAGGGCTGGGCTGTAGCTTTAGATAAATTGGACTGGTTTAGAGCGAGATCTGAACCTTACGCAGAGCTTCCCCGATCTTCTCAGCCTCGGCCGTACTTGATAGCGACTTCTCGCCATGGCTACCCTCGATAATCTCGCGGTAGGCCGAGTAGATCGTGTCGATCAGTGAAATAACCTTCCGGATTCTGTTTGCGTCCCGATAGAGATTAGCCTCACTCAGGTAGAAGAGCATAAAGTCATAAAGCCTATCGAGATCACGCGCAATCGCGCCCCCTTTTTCGAAATCAAGGGTATTCATTAACTCTGCGATAATAGCCTGGCCCTTGCTTAGGTAACGACAGAACTTTGCGATGTCGTTCTCCTCAAGCCCCGCCAATGAGTATTTAAGAAATTTAATCCCACCCTCATACATCATGAGCAGAAGGCGACCACGATCAGTTGTTGTAACCTGAACAGCTTGATAGGCGTCGTACGGTGTCTTGCCATACATAGGGGGATAATCCTTGTTTTTAGTCTGCTCGGTCTCTCCGCTGATCGTTAAAGATCTCTGCGGTGTACAGCTACAGGCTACGGCTACTACGTGGGGTACAACTGCGAGTACTGAATATCTCGCCCATGTAAGTACTATCGGAGAGTTTGAAATACTCCTTAAGGACAAAGAATTGCAGGAATAATAAGTGTGTTTTCAGTGTGTTATGGAGGTACTACAAGATCAATCTGGCTATTTAGGTAGCTATTCCGTGTGCGTTAGCCCCTATCAAGGGGCGAGTTTGCGGAGCAACCTGGGGTGTAAACAAACCCCTCAGGGGTCGATTTGCGGAGCGCAGCAATGCGGTGGGGGTGAAAACATTAACTGGTCACAAAATCTGCCGTCCCCGATCAGGGGACGACCAATCGAATTACCTATGAAACTTCGCCGTAATCTGAGTAGCTTGAATCGCAACATTAAACTACGGTGACCAGTTACCTAAAAGTTTATACTGGAGTGAATAGTTAGCTATTTAGTTCGCGTGCACGACTAAGAGCCGCTCTAACGGCGTCTCGTATATGCCCTGCTGCAGCACGCTCCTCCAGCACAGAGAGCGCTGCAGCGGTCGTACCGTTTGGAGAGGTAACGCGCCGGCGTAGCTCTGAGAAGGTCTCGGCTGTTCCCTCTAAATAACTTACTGCGCCCTTAAACGTTTGCAGTACCAGTGCATGCGCATCTCCTGCAGGAATACCTGATTCAATAGCTACTATCTCAAGCTGCTCGGCTAACCAGCACATATATGCTGGCCCACTACCGGCCACCGCTGTGGCAACATCAATAAGATCCTCATGCGCTACGTGCCAAACCTTACCGCACGCGTTGATGATAGCAGAGACGTGCCGAAACTCCTCGGCAGTTAATGTATCGGGGATAAATACGGCTGAAGCACTTTCACGAAACGCAGCACCTAAATTCGGCATGGCGCGCACAATTTTCTCATTATCTAGCAGCCTAGAAAGGCTGGCACAGGAAACACCGGCCATACAGGAGATCACTACCGCTTGCTGTGAAATTGCACTTTTTACCTGAATACAGGCCGTTTCTGCATCCTGCGGCTTGACGGTTAGTATGAGAACGTCGCCGGCTCCAAGCACCATCCCATCTGGAAAATGCCCCTCAACTCGGCAGCCGTGCTGTCGAGATAGCTCTGCTCTCTTGTCGTTATCACGCTCAATAAGCAGAACAGATTCCAGGGAAACAGATTTTATAGAGTATGAGCTTGCGAGCAGACTTCTAATCAGCGCAGAACCGAGATTGCCGATACCAACCAACGCGACGGTCATTGACGGCGACCTCGCTCAGAATTTTCAACCTCCGCAACCTCACCCTCTTCAAGTCCCAGAAACCTGAGCATCTGATCGACTAGCACCTTATAGTCACGGGGATCACCCATGTTAAGGCGATACTCATTAAGGACCTTGATCTGAGCATCCTTGTTCCATTGGTCCCAGGCCTCCTGTGATACGGAATCATAGATCTTTTTGCCCATATCACCCGCGAAGGGCGCTTTCTCTAGGCCAGGCAACTCCCGTTTAAACTTTGAACACACAACCGTTCTTGCCATATAAACACCCCTTAAATTCTGATAACCATATCATGTTCTCATGCTTTTGTTTATCTGTCATGTTAGCTTGATTATAAGCTATGTTTATACCTATAGGCGATGATAATTCCCGCAGGCGCACCTTCCCCTTTGTGGTCTGGGGGCTAGTTCTACTGAACGCCTACGTCTGGTATCTTGAGCTTAAGTACGGTCAGCCCTTTATGGCGACCTATGCGGCTATTCCCTTTGAGATCTCGCATGGCCAGGACCTTATATCTCCCCAATTTATCGCCCTGCATAACGAACGGATCCTGATTCCACAGGGAGCTGGGCCAGATCCGATCTATCTAACCATCTTTACCTCGATGTTTATGCACGGTTCATGGATGCATATCATTGGAAACATGGTGTACCTCTTAATCTTTGCTGACCAGATTGAGGACGAGATGGGCCATCTGCCCTTTCTTCTCTTCTATCTTCTGGCAGGTGTGGGTGCATGCCTCGCTCAAACATACGCTGACCCAAATTCAATTATACCGTGTGTTGGCGCCTCTGGTGCGATCGCTGGAGCTCTCGGAGCATATCTAATCCTCCACCCAACAAATCGAGTGCGCGTGCTTTTTTTTCGCTCACTAATCGTATTACCGGCCTGGATAGTTCTTGGTTTCTGGATCGTGCTACAGGGCATGGGGCATGTGGGGGGCACTGCTGCGGGAGCACGCGGCGGGGTGGCCTATATGGCGCATATCGGTGGATTTATCGTCGGATTTATCGTGAGTATCGCAATGCGCCTCAGATCAAAACGCAGCCGTCATAGAAACAGCTTTTAGAGCTAACCCCCGCTATCCCGTATAACCCCCTGTAGCCTTTGAAAATATCCGCCAAACCCCTGCTTCTATGACACGCAAAGGGGGCTTAAATCGTTGGGGATCCCCCAAAGATTTTACAAATCCGTGACAACTTACCCCGAATCCTATGTGAATGTGATCAACATCATCAACCGGTTTTTTGGGAGGCAGATTATGATCACACGAAGAACTGATATCGAACTTGTGAAGGGTGTTGTTAATCGACAGGATGATTGCTTCGAGGAGCTGCTTGAACGCTACGGCTCGAAGGTCCTAAATTTAAGTGTGCGGATTACACGCAATCAGGAAGATGCTGAAGAAATTCTTCAGGATGTCTTCATCACGGTGTTCACAAAGATAAAGGGCTTCCAACATAAGGCTCAATTCTCAAGCTGGCTCTACCGGGTCACAATGAATGCGAGCTTTATGAAGATTAGGTCTCGCAATCGTCGACGCTCTGTTTCTATTGAAGATGTTGAACCATCGGTGCAGCAGAATTGGGTAGGAAATCGTACAGAGATGTACGATATAGATTTCATGTCATCACGACACGAGATCCGGGCCGCAATTGAAGCAGCTGTTGCCCAACTACCTGAGGATTACAGAGCTATCTTTATTCTAAGAGATATAGATGGGCTCTCAAATGAAGCTGTTGGTCGAATCCTACAGCTCACCGTACCGGCCGTTAAAAGCCGTCTACACCGCTCAAGGTTGCTTATGCGAGAGCAGTTGCATACGCACTACGCAGGCTACCGCAACGAAGTTGATACCCTTGATCCGCTACATGTAGTCTAACGGTAAAAAGGGGGGCTTTATGCCCCCCTTTTTTGACTCAGGGTTAGAAGGGGGCTAGCCTCATTAACCAGATGTCATTCGTAGCGTCCTTTTATAACTTTACTCTCGACCTGCACCACGCAGACCGTGGGATCTTTACCCGCAAGCGGGTTAAGACCGCTCTACTTTTACATGAGCCCCTAGCGCACCTCTACGCACGCATGATCGCCTTCGCCCACTGCTACCGAGAGGGGCAATCATTCTCTCATGGTCTCTCTGAACCTAAGGAGCCTACAATCTGGCATAAGGATGTTCTCGAAGAGACCCTACTGTGGGTTGAGCTAGGCTCTCCCAGTAAACAAAAGATAGAGCGCAGCTTACATGCATCTCCACAGGCAGAGCACCGTATCTATTTTTATGAAACTGATCAGATCACAAAGTTCTGCCATATGCTTCGTGGCAGTAAGACTAACTGGGTCAGGGATATAGAATTCTTTATGATCGATCCCGCTTTGCTTGCGCAATTAATCCCCCTAGAACGAACAAGTCCGGCCTGGGATCTGACCTTTATCGACAATAGACTCTACCTTACCTGTGATGGCACACAGCTTGAAGCTGATATAGCGGTGCTTGATATCTGGACTAACTATCAAGATTCTCTTGCTACCTAAAGGATCTGAATATCTTTATTACCGTGCTCCGCATGGGACCTCCTCAGTCGAATTCTCTGAGTTTGCCCTTACGCATTAACCAGCCATCTGCACCCCGTGTTTTGAGCCAAGAAGCTCAAACAGCACGCCCATCGCAGCATCTACCTCTTCATGCTTAAGAGTTCTATCTGTGCGCTGAAAGGTTACTCGATAGGTAACCCGTCTAAAATCCTCCTCTGCCTTTTTAAAGTCATCAATAATTGATGTACCGATCAGGGACTCTAATGCCGCCTCCTGAATAAAGCGAACTACACGCCCAGACTGCTCCCTCAGATCTACTTTGAGGGTCATATCACGACAGATCGGAGGTAGATCGCTAACCACCGGCGCTGAAACTCCGGTCATAAACTTAACAAGCAACTGCACATCAAGTTCGCAGTAAATAGCCTCATCTTTTAGCTCATATGCCTGGCGAATAGTTGGATGAATAACTCCAAACATGCCGACAACGTTTCGCCCACACTTTACCGAAGCCTGAATGCCTGGATGTAGGAATGGAGAGTCACTCTTGCCAACCGTAAAAGCACAACCGAGCGCACTAATTAGACCATTCAGAGCTCCCTTAAAGAGCCTTGCATGCTCTTCAATGCTCTCAGGCTTACGCCATTCACCTTCGAACCAACGGCCCGCCGATGCAAAACACAAAACATCACGCTCGTAGTTATAATCGAACTCATCACGCTGCCGTGGCTCATCCGATGGTAGCTCAATTGGGCGCTGAAAGACCCTGCCTACCTCAAATATCTTAGCGGAGTGCACAGATCTTTTGCGATTAGAAGCTAGCACCTTTGCCATATGCACAACGTTGGTGAACTTCATGTGCGAGTTCTTAGCTTCCAGTGAATTCTGGAGCGCTATGTGTTGCTGGGCGCTCCCTGGCGAGAGCTGTTCGAGTAGAGCCACATCAGCCGCGGAGTAAAACCCCTCTGTAATTATCTCCACAAAGCCAGATCCAAGTAACACTGGTCGCAAAACCGCTGAGAGCCGCTCAATTCCGTTCCGTTCTGCCGGGCTGTAATCAAGTGCAGGCAGCTCTAGCTTGACCCGATTGAGGCTGACAGAGCGCGCGATATCCTCAATCAGATCGTCTACGTTATACACGTCCCATAAACGCCAAGAGGGCGCTGTCAGTAAAAGCTCCCTGTCCTTGCCAAGCGCTTTGGACTCGACACCGTAGCCCAGGTTTTTAAAACGCGTAACAACCTCAAGCTCCTCAAGACGGGCCAGATTAAGGTGCTTGCGTATAAAGCTCAATAGTATAGTTATCTTGCGCTTCTCTGCTGATCCGGACTCCAAATACGTGACCCCGATTATGTGTGCTGCCTCGGTATCCTTGGCCGTACCGGCGGAGCCCCCTGCAAGATATGCCAGACGCTTAAGAGCGTGCATAATCCCCTCTGAATCACAGCCCCGCTCAAAGGCATACGATGCATCTGTTGAGAGACCCATTGCACGCGCAGTCTTTCGAACGCTGATCGGATCAAATACTGCAGCCTCAATAAACACCTTACGTGTTTGGTCCCCCACCATACTATTTGCGCAGCCTATTACGCCGGCAACGGCTAGGATCTTCTTTCTATCTTTAATTAGGATCGAACCCTCTGGAGCTGTGTAGCTCTTGCCATCGAGCGCTTCGATCTGCTCGGGCTTAGTTGAGAGCTCAATTACGATCTCCCCTTCGACCTTCTCACTGTCGAAGGCGTGCATCGGTTGTCCACACTCAAGTTGAACGTAGTTCAGAAGATCAACGATTGCAGGGCGCTTGCCCGGCTCCTCTGTAAAACTTGCGACATCGTTACGCAGTAGCATCGGAGTGGGAAGGCTCATCTCAAGGATGGCATAGCGCGAGCACTTATCCGTCACGCGCCTTACCTGCACCGAGGCCTTGCGATCACTTAACTGACTAGCGATCGTTGGCATAGTTATCTGCGCCAATGTGCGCGCTGAGATCTCGCGTGCTATCCCCACAACGTGTAAATGATCACCCCGATTGGCAAGGGTTTCTAGCGTATAGATTACACCCCGTTCAGGCGTGGCTTCAACTCCCTTAACCTCAAGCCCCAGGTCATCGAGCATCTGCCGCAACTGTGATTGATGTGCGCTCTCTACTGAGCATTCAGGAAGCTCGATTAACTTCTCAAGCATACGAACGTGTAATTTCATATTATCTCCTTGAGCACCCGTAGATCGTTCTCATAGACCGAGCTCATATGTGGAAAATTATAGAGCTGCCCCGCTAGACGCGAAGTTCCGAGACCAAACGCAAAGCCAGAGACCTTATCAGGATCTAACTTAAACTCGGTCAGAACGTTGCGATGAATCATGCCGGCTCCCGCCACTGTTACCCAACCAGCCCAACCGCATACACCGCACCCGGCACTTCGACATACAGAGCAATCGATCTGTGGGCCGATACTTGGCTCAGTATATGGATAAAACCGGGGGGTAAAGCGAACCTTACGGCGCTTACCATAGAGCTCCTTTAAGATATGCGAGATTAATCCCATCAGATGCGCCGTGGTAAGCCCCGGCTCTATCCAGACTAACTCATACTGATGAAACATGGCTTTATGAGACGCGTCCTCCTTCTCATTGCGGTAAGCACGTCCAAAAGATGCAACCTTAATAGGTAGGCGCCCATTTTCAAATAAAGCTCTGTGCTCTAGAATACGTGCCTGTACCGACGTCGTATGGGTCCGCAGAACATGTCCCGTCTCTGTGTAAAATGTATCCTGCATATCGCGCGCAGGATGATGCTTCGGAATGTTAAGCGAATCAAAACAATAGTAATTGCTCTCGATCTCGGGCCCCATTATATTTTGAAACCCGAACGGCCGTAAGATCTCGGTAATCCGATCTTCAACTGAAGTGATCGGATGAATAGAACCAAGCCCGGTTGCAGCCTCCGGCAACGATAGGTCGATGTACTCCTGTGCGAGTTGGTTTTTAAGCGCCTCTTGCCGAAAGCTAGCCTCTTTTAACTCCAAGCCCTGCTCCACCCTGCTCCGTAATTCATTGAGTAGCGCAGCAACTGTGGGCTTCTCGTCGGCTGGAACATCTCGTAAGCCTTTAAAGAGCTCCTTAACAAGCCCATCCTTAGAGGCCCAGTCGCGCTTGAGAAGCTCTAGGTCATCCTTGCGGCAGGCCTGCGCTAACTGCTGTTCGAAACGCGCCGTCAGCTCCGCGATACTGTCTGGCGAAAGACCGCTCTGTGAAAGGCTCTGCAGTGAAAGATTCGTACCCATGCTCTTCGTCATCCCTTTTTAATGCACGCACACAGGCTGCAACGCTCCGTGATAGTTAGAATAATCTAGGCCAAAGTATGGCATGGGTAAAGGCTCCCAATCCTATCTAATCGACCAAAAACATAGCTCCGCCCTCCCTCCACTTGTTGCACACAGGGGATTAGCACGGTAGAAGCCTTATGCAGGGTATCTATTTATGTATGACCGCTTAAAATCAACGCGCTTTACGGTCTTTCTGATCGTACTTCTAGATATCATGGGTCTTGGGCTTATTATCCCGTCTCAGCCCTTTCTAGCAAAAAGCTTCGGTGCACACCCGGGCACCATTACCCTGCTCGGTACGGTATACTCCCTAATGCAGTTTGGATTGAGTCCGGTCTGGGGCTCCCTTTCGGACCGTTTTGGCAGGCGCCCAATACTGCTCTGTACGATCCTACTAACGTTCATTGGGCACTGCGCCTTTGCCCTTTCTAGCACCCTTTTGATGCTCTTTGTGGCGCGCGCAGCGGCTGGCATCGGCGCGGCTAATATCTCAACCGCACAGGCGGTGCTCTCTGATACTCACCCAGCAGCGGAGCGTAGTCGCGCCATGGCCATGATTGGAGCAGCTTTTGGCTTAGGCTTCGTGTTTGGTCCTGCTCTCGGGGGGCTGCTTTTTCAGCTAGACCACCGGGCCCCCGCCGGGTTCGCAGCCCTACTCTCGGCGCTCAATATGGTTCTGGTCTACTTCACACTGGCAGAGACCCGCCCTGCCCTGATCGAGCATAAGAGCGGTCATCTTAGCTTTCTTAAGTTTTTGCAATCAGATGGCAGCCTGCGGCAATTACTGCTAACAACCCTCCTTACGATGACCGCATTTGCCCTGATGGAGCATAGCGTCGGTCTCTTTATTGAGAGCGTCTGGGTACCAGCCAATAATCCTGATTCAATGACAAAGGCAACAACCCTGACCAGTATATTTATGGTCGTTGTAGGTATAAGTGCGGTCTTCGTTCAGGGCTTTCTTGTGCGTAGGTGGCTTAAGACAACGAGCGAGACGAAACTATTTCGCTTTGGATTAATAACTATCGCCTTTGGTCTGATATTGATTCCATCTCTGGGTTGGGTTGGCAGCTACCCCCTCTTTCTTATCTCAGGAGCCTTCCTGGCACTTGGAAGTGGCATGTTCAACCCCTCCATGGCCGGGCTTGTTTCTCTAGCCTGTCCAGCCAATAGGCAGGGTCTAGGTCTAGCCATGAATCAGTCAGCAAGCGCGCTTGGACGCATCATCGGGCCAACCTTTGCGGGTATACTTTTCTTAAGTGGAGTTCAGATGCCGTTTATAGTGGGAGGATTGCTGACCTGCCTAGCGTTAGGGCTCTCTACCCGTATTAAGGTCAGTCGCTAAGGGCGATACAAGAAATAAGAAAGAGGATACAAAAAAAGGGTTCCTCACCGATAAGTGTGGGTACATTAGATGGAAAACCCCTGCGCGGGAACGTGAACCGCTTCCCGTTACCTGTTCCCGCTCCGATACCAGCTCCCAAGAGGCTTCGCATCGGAAGCGGAGCCGGAATCAGGAGCGGTTCACGTTCCGGCGCACGATTAACTTCGCAGCTTCTCTAGGGTTAACACTACCCCGGCTTTATTGAGCTGAGTAGTTACGAAAGAGGATACAAAAAAAGGGATACAAAAAAAGGGAAATAGCTAGGTTGCCCTAGCTACTCCCCTTTTCGTCAACGGCGCTAAGCTTACTTAGCCCTCGTCTACAGCGAGTAACGTTGGACCATCATGATCATGCGACTCATGTGAGTCGTCTGAGCCACGCGGATCTTGATTATCAGACTCATTTGAGTCGTTATCAGATCCGTGTCCATCATCATGAGCTGCAGAACCTTCATCGGATGGCGCGCCTTCTCGTGGAATCGATAGGGTAACTGCCTTCTTTACGAAGTAGTTCTTGCCGGTTCCCTCTACTTCGCTAGCACCAAGCTTCTCAATAACCTGGTCAGCTATGGCCTCTGGAACATCTACAAACGCATAGCTTCCACGAACGGCTACACGGTGTATCTCAGATGCGTTGATACCACATGTATCAACTACCTTCTGCGTAAGCCCTTCACTCGAAACACCGTGCTTTGAGCCGACACCTACGTAAAGACGAGCCTCTTTGTCGACCATTATCATTGGGCGTGGCTGACGTGGTTGACGTGGCGGACGGGAATCTCCGTTACGCTCGTAATCACCTCCTCGCTCTCTACCACGCTCTCCGCGATCGCCGCCGCGATCCCCGCGGTCTCGACCCCTGTCGCCGCCTCTATCGTCAGCACCCCTACGGCCACCACGTTGAGACTCTCCAGCCCTATCTCCGCCCCCTAGGAACTTTGTCTGGCTCTCATCCTCCTCGAATGAATCATCCTGTTGAGGGCGATCATATCCGCTACGATCATCACGATTCCCCCGGTTCTCATTGAAATCATTGCGAACACCACCACGACCACCGCGATCATCACGAGCGCCGCCGCGACCGCCTCCACGTCCGCCGCGATCATCTCGACCGCCGCGATCATCACGACGCTCACGACCACCTTGATCCCGATGTCCGAAATTTCGGCGATCGTTATCGCCATCATTCATATCATCTGAGTCCTCGCCCTCATCGCGGTCCTCGCGCGCAGGCTGTATAGCTGCATTAAGGGCTGGTATAACTGTCAGCGTATTATGGAGCAACAATGCAACGATCTCGCGTACGTTAGCATCAGAGGTGATCTTATTAACCAACTCGTTTAGTCCAGGATCGCTCGCAATCTGCGCTTTTTCCATGGCCTGCTCACGCAGCTTAACGAACTTATTAACGAAGATCTTCTCTGGAGTTGGCAACTCCTCTTTGATGAACTCAACTTTCCCAAGCTTATTAAGAAAGTGAAAGTTCGAAAGATCCGCAGCAGCCACAAGACTCAAGACTTTCTTAGTCTTGCAAACCGTTTCAGGGGTAACTTCAGATGCATAGCGGTGGAAGTATATCTCCGGATCGGTTGGCACTGAATAATTTAGCACAACATCAAACTCACCGAGGGAAACACCACGAGCTGCTACATCGGTAAGTACCAGCGCTGTAATCTCTCCCTTCTGAACCTGCTGAATCGCCTTGCTAAGCTTTATCTGCGGTACGTACCCGATCAACTTTACCGAGGCAACTCCACGTTTCCTAAGGATAACATCTGCGAAATCCGCATCTGAGGGCGAGTTACAGAAAACAAGAACTGAATGCCCCGCTTCTAGCTCAATCAGATCACTTAACGCTTGCGGCTTCGCCAGAAGCGATGTTCCTACTTCAAAATAAATATGTTCCATATTCTGCACCACGACTCCAAGTTATAATCGAACAGATCAGTAGCCCTATTGCTACGGATAATACCGTTACGGGTAAAAACAGCTGCAAAATGAAAGGATCTTCATTAAGCGCCCTACACCAGACGGAATTTATTGACTCCGCTTGAGCGCACTCGCATCGAGATTATTTATAAGGGGACCTTCGCTCCCTATATTGTAATAGGGCTATCGGTCTATCTACCGGCGATTTTCATGAATTATCACAAAAATGTCCAGCGTGACATTTCTCATTTATAGTTGGCTAGTCTATACCATATACAGCGCTGAGCGGAAGTTTGATTGCAACCTTTTTAGAGCTAAGTCACCATAACCATGCCGTTATACGCCAAAATGTTACTACCACTCGTGCTGTTAGCGTTAGCTACAGGGTGCCAAGTATATCAACAAGCAAGCACTGCCTTAGATCAGGTAATAGAGCCTAAGCACCTAGAAACAATAGATATTTCAGCCTGGCCGCCTCTTAATCTGGCGTTATTTCCTAGCGCCAAAGGCCACACAGGGGAGGTTCTAGCTATAGAGCAGATATCGGAATCCCCGCTACAGCTAGTTTCGGTCGGAAGTGATGGCAGGGTAATCGGCTGGGATCTGAATAGTGGCTCCGGGCACCTTCTGAAAACGCTTGAAGCCCCCCTTCAATTCGCTACGGTTGGAGAGCGCGCACCCCTTATAGCGTACGCTACCAAGGGGCGCCTTGTGGTTACCTGCCTAATAGAGTGCCAGGGAGAGTGGTCGCTGAGCCGCCTTAAGACCCGCCCGGCGAGCTTAGAGTTTCACGACCTGGACAACTCGGTGCTGATAGGTGGTGGTGATGGGCGAGTATACCGCTGGAACTTCGCCCTGGAAGGCTCTGCAACTACGGTGACGGAGCGAGAGAAAATCCTTGAGCGTTACATAGCTCATCAGAGCCCAATCAGCGCGCTGGCCTCTCATTCTGTGGGGCGTGCCTTCTTTTCAGCGGACTGGAGCGGTGCGCTTTACTCCTGGCTGCCCTATACAGCCGACGATCATGGTGGAGAGTACGATAAGAACCTCTTCGGCGGTCGTTTTTACGGCGAGATCGGCACCTTCTTAAAAGCGCCTAGGGGTCAGGATAGAGGCATTACGGCGCTCGGTCTCTCCGCTAATGGCGAGCGACTCGGGCTGGGCTCAGAGGATGGCTACGTTGAGGTCTGGGAGGTGCGCGGCTTTCTGATGGGTGCTCGCCAAGCGGCGCACAACGGTCGAGTTACCTCAGTAGCAGTTTCACATGATGGTCAACGGGTCGCCTCACTTGGTCGTGATTCAATGTTGTTCGTGCACGCCGTCGCACCAGATCCGATGCACCGCATCGCTCCAGAAGCCTTACCGTTAACTCTTGAGCCGATACTATCTCAGCCTATGGCCGGTGCGCGTCACCTGCGCTTTATCTCAAACGGTAACATTATCTTTACAACCGCTGATGGGCGGCTAGGCGAGATCTCTCTGAAAGATCTTAAGGATACTACTTCAGCTCTTCGTAAGACTACCCATACCCCTACCCGCGCCCCTACTGCTATAGATTCCGATTACTGAGGAGATATAGCGCTCTGTGAACAATCCAAATCAAAAAATACGAAAAGTGCTTTGGATATTTGCGCGCGCAGTGCTCTGCGTAGTTCTAATCAATATCTCGCAGCTCGCCGCTTACTGCCGACACGGGGGAACCTCCGTTAGCTCGTTGCAGGACGTGGTGGATGAGTCGCTGTACCTGAGAAGCGCTATCGACCAGGGCAACTACATGCCACAGGAGGCGATCTATTTCGAGCATGCCAAGCAGCTCAATCTAGGGGCACTATTGACCCACTGGCGGCCCGATCAAACTTACTCACATTTCATGGTCGGACGCGTTGCAAATCTGCTTGGATTAAGACTCTACGAGCTTAATCTAGTCCTAGATCTAGTATGTGGAGTCCTCGGGTATCTCCTGCTCTTTATATTTTTTCGCATACTCCTTGGCTCTAAGCATGCGCGACTCGCTGAGCTCTCTGCATTAATATTTCTCTGCTTTCCGTGGCTCTCCTCGATAGAGAACTGGGTAACGATGCACACCATATGGCCCTCATACACGGCCATTATGGGTGGTCTAGTAGCACACTCAGTATTGCCGATTCAGGAGGGGCTAGAGGCGCAGCTCTCGACCCTTTGGTTCGGGATAACGCTTGTCGCCTTTGCGCTCATGCGGCGGCGGTCCTTCCAGCCTGCCTGGCTGACCTTAGCTCTCGGGGCGATCGCCGGACTCGGCATATATACCTATGTACTAGAATGGCTAGCCATCTCGGCGCTTCTTCCGCTTCTGATCGCTACGACTCTAGTTCAGAATCGAGAGCAAGAGAGTGTTCGTAGAGGAGTCGGCATTGCCACTCTCTTTTTTGCGGGGAACCTGCTTGTAGCACTGCCCGCGATACTTCAGATTATGGCTGTTAGGAGCAGCAAACACATCTTCATAGATGATGCAGAGCTATACCGTCAGGCCTTCTACCTACCAGTTGAATGGCTCTTTCTGCTTGGCCTTGGAGCTCTGCTCCTATATCTCTCTCGAAGCAGACTCACGCCAACACAACACTTTCTTACTGGGGCTATATTAGCCACGATCTTTGCAGAGCTACTGCTCCTTAACATCCAAGCAATCGCTGGTTTTGCAACGGTTGGTATCTTTATTGTCATCTCGTTTACCAGGCCTCTACTCTCTGCATTAATCATTGCGCTCCCCCTCTCATACTTCTCAGATCGGAAATTTTTTCGATGGATCTTCACACCACTCATCTGCTTTTTTATTGTGCTGGCCGGCATTGATAATTATCGCATAGCGCAGCATGAGACTAATGATAAGGAGGGCCTAACGCCGCTGATCAGCTATCTTCAACATAATGTCCCGAAAGGTTCGGTTCTCGCTATGCTGACCTATAACGATCCCTTTAAGACGCAAACTCACGAGTGGGACTGGCGCTGGCAGCCGAATGCCGTGGCCGCGCTAACAGAAAACTTCCTGCTTAAGGAGGCCATTGGCCTAGAGTGGGGAGCTCTATCACCACAGGAAACTATCTCGCGGGAACTGGCACTTGGGACAGTTTTTACCGCAAAGCCTACGCTTATTCGCGGATGTAGCGAGACCCTTATAACGGAACCGAAGCGGCTATTCTTTCAGCAGTGGGTAGCCATACAACTCACTAGGCGCTACAACTGCGCGCAGGCCGCTTCAATCATTTTAGAGACGACCCCCTGTGACTCTATAAGAAGCTACAAATTAGACTATATTATCTGGGAGAGAGGCTTCAATCTTATTAAGCCAGCCTACCTGGCCCACGCTGGGCGTTCCATGTGGACGAGCCCTGATGGGGCGTTTGAGGTGATTCAGCTCGACCAGCAGCGGGCTATCGCAGCTCTCTGCTCTCCTCAACAAGGCACCAAACAGTAATCAATGGCTCTGCTGCACTACATGATTAATTCTGCTAAGGTCCTGTAACTATATGACTGATAGCTCTGCGCCTCTACCAACACCCCCCACCCACTACAACACTCCACGTTATGGCCTGGTAGCGCTAGTAGCGCTTACCACTGTGCTGCTCGACCAGCTTTCAAAGGGCTGGATCCTCAGCACCTTTACCCCCGGAGATATTAAGCCGGTCATCTCAGGGCTCTTTAACCTGACCCTGACCTTCAATCCAGGTGCTGCCTTTGGGCTATGGACCGGACTATCTGACGGCTGGCGACAGCTCCTTCTTAGCCTTACGGTTCTGATCGCCCTGGCCGTTGTGCTCTTTTTTCTGCGGCAACCGACCCACCGCGGGCGGTTATCACAGATAGCGCTCGCCGCCATCCTGGGAGGCGCAATCGGTAATATAGTAGATCGGCTACGCCTCGGCGCAGTGGTTGATTTTATCGATATCTATCTGGGTAGCTCGCATTGGCCCGCCTTTAATATCGCCGATAGCGCTATCTGCGTTGGTGTGTCGATCCTAATACTACTTCCCCAATCTAAAACAACCCCAAAAAACGCTTAGTGCTAATATCTATTTTGGATTGCGGCATATGGGCTCCTCCCTCTACAATCCGATGTATATTATTCTCCGCTCCTTGGTTAACAGATACCGGTTTGAATAGCATAACCTGTATAAGGCTTTGAATTAAGCCCCCCATAGAGACACTATTTGCGAGGTACTACGATGTATTCATTTTTAACGACACTGCGTTGCTTGATACTACGCCCCGCCTCTCTTGTATCGATTACACTCGTTATTGGAAGCTGTGTTATTGGAGGCTGTGGCCCTTCGTATGAACATGCTGCAACCGATGCAGCAATCGGGGGCGCTGTTGGCGCTGGGGCTGGGGCCGCTATCGGCTCAGCTTCCGGAAACATAGCAAATGGCGCCGCAATCGGTGGAGCGACGGGCGCTATCACTGGTGGCATCATTGGAAACTCACGCGACATAGCCGAAGCTAATACCAAAGAGCAGGATGAGTTTATTATTAGACAACACAAAGCGATGGAGAAGCAGCAAGACGAGCTAGATGATCTGCGCCGGCAAAAGTACCAGGATGAGTACTACCGCGAACGCTACCAGGTTAAAGACAACGGACAGTAATTTACCTTTTAAATTTACCTTTGATAAATTTACCTTTAAGAGATTGTACCATGACAACGCTTAATTTCATCTCGCGCTCCTCGTTTGCAACACTTGCTCTAACCGCAGTGCTTGTATGCGGCTGCACCAAACCGAAGCAGACCACAGCGATAGGATCGGCAACTGGCGGAGCTATCGGTGCCGGACTTGGCGCTATCGTCGGAAATCAAACTGGAAGCACTGGCACTGGCATGGTGCTCGGTGCGGTTACTGGAGCCGCCGCCGGTTCCCTAATCGGGAACGCCTTACAGGCTCAACAGGAGTCGCTCCGTTCCCAAGACGAGTCAATCGAACGCCAGGAGCGCCTGCTGCGCGCCCAACGTTCCGAGATGGACGAGTTAAGGAACCTAAACTCAGATACTCCCTCTGCCGCGCGAACTAATAGCTCATACCGCAGCTCACCTATGCGTCCGGCGCTCTCTGCCGAAGCAAGCCGTAAATTAGCAGAGCTTGAAAAACGGGGGCCAAATCCACGTGGAACTAACAACCTCCATGCTTATGTTCCCCCCGCTCGCCCAGCCCCCCTGAGGGTTAATAGCGAGCCACTCGCCCGATTCGACGTGCAGAGCTCTATAACTCCTGCAAGAAAGATGGAGCCGAGTCTTACCGCACCAAAGCGTGTTGAAAAGCCCCTTGCTTCGAGCACAACAGGGGTAAAAAGCGATACAATAGTGGCAGAAACGAGAACCATTGAAACTAGGGTAACAGATTCTACGCTAGAGGAGAGCGATATCCCCGTAGAGCTATCAGCTATCGAGACAGCTAGATTGGCTAACGAGCCTGCAACCTCAACAGCGTGTCAGGAAGCTACGGGCGAGCAACAAGCAGCGCAATCTGCTGCTGAGAGCTCTCAGAAGCTCTATCACCTACGCCGAGCGCTACGCCTCTGCCCTAATAATGCTAGCTTTCATAGCGAGATTGGACAGGTTTACCTCTCAATGGAGCGATTCTCAGAGGCTTCATTTGAATTTAAGCAGGCATTAGCCGTAAATCCTAATTTTCAAGCTGCGAAGAACGGCTTGAAGGATATTGAATCTACTAGCACAGAGAAGTTTTAAATGAAATTTTAGAGCAGGATATTTAGATCATATGAAACGCGTAATTCTCACATCCCTACTCCTCCTCTCGGCCTGCCAGCAGGGTCAGTTCGGCGCTACCGAGACCGGCGCTCTGGGGGGTGCCGCGGCGGGTGCGGGATTAGGCGCTATCATCGGCAATCAAACCGGCCAGACTGGTGCTGGCATTGCGATCGGCTCGGCTGCCGGCGCTCTAGGAGGCGCATTAATTGGAGGTCAGATCGACCGACAGGATCGCGAGCTCAATCGGCGCGACAGGCAGATCGAAGAGCAAGATGATGTTATCCGTGAAAACAGGCGGCTACTGGAGGAGCTCAAGGAGCGTGGTATCGACGTGCGGGATTCTGAGCGTGGTATTGTGGTTAATCTGCCCGACGTGCTGTTTGAGTTCGGAAGATCGGCTCTTACATCATCTGCCGTATCGACCATTAGCGAGATCGCTGACGTCGTACAACGTGCCCCAAGTCGCAGTATCTCAATTGAGGGTCATACCGATTCGATCGGCACAATAGAGTACAACTTTCACCTCTCAGATGCGCGCGCGCGTCGTGTTGCAGATGAACTTGTGCACGATGGTATCCTACCCCGTCGTATTACGATTAAGGCCCTCGGCGAAACGGATCCGATCGCAACCAATAAGACTGAGCAGGGACGACGGCAAAATCGTAGAGTTGAGGTTGTGATACTCAATCCGCGCTAAACTAGTGTGCCCTAAAACGTGCGGCACAACTTAGCTAGCGACAGCCTCTTTGTGGTAAACTCGCATCGGTGGTTGCAGGCCATTGACGACATCTGGGGTGATAATAACCTCCTTGATGCTGCTGTTGCTTGGAATATCGTACATAACCTCAAGCATAGTATTCTCAATAATTGAGCGCAGCCCGCGTGCCCCGGTTTTCTTTGCAAGTGCACGTTGTGCGATCGCCTCAAGCGCCTCGCTTGTAAAGGTAAGCTCAACTCCATCCATCGCAAGCAATGTCTGATACTGCTTGATCAGCGCATTTTTTGGCTTAGTAAGGATCTCTATCAGAGACTTTTGATCGAGCATATCAAGGCTTGAAATAACCGGTAAGCGCCCAATAAACTCAGGGATCATGCCGAACTTAAGCAGATCCTCGGTCTCAAGCGCCGCTAGCTGATTATCTTTTTTCTCGCTGATCGTAACGATATTATTTCCAAATCCAAGATTCTTCTTGCCGGTTCGTTGTCCGATAATGCGCTCGATGCCATCGAACGCTCCGCCAACGATAAAGAGGATATTGGAGGTATCAACCTGAATGAAGTCCTGCTGCGGATGTTTACGGCCACCCTTTGGCGGAACATTTGCTTTGGTGCCCTCAATTATCTTAAGTAGCGCCTGCTGCACCCCCTCTCCAGAAACATCGCGCGTAACGGATGGCGTATCGCTCTTACGAGCAATTTTATCGATCTCATCGATATACACGATGCCGCGCTGGGTCTTCTCAATATCGTAATCAGCAGCCTGCAGCAGATTAACGATGATGTTTTCAACATCCTCGCCAACGTACCCTGCCTCAGTCAGGCTGGTTGCATCTGCAATTGTGAACGGCACATCTAGAACACGCGCAAGCGTTTGCGCCAAAAGGGTCTTGCCTGAGCCGGTTGGTCCAATCAGAAGAATATTTGACTTCTGAAGCTCAACTGCGCCCTTGATCGTTTGATTGTTCTGAATACGCTTGTAGTGATTGTGTACCGCAACAGAGAGGACCTTCTTTGCATGGTCCTGCCCGATAATGTAGTCATCAAGGGATGCCTTGATATCTTTGGGCGTTGGAACCGCCTGACGATTCGTCTGGTGGGGTACCCCATCAAACTCCTCCGTTAGTATATCGTTGCAGAGCTCAACACACTCATCGCAGATATATACTGATGGCCCAGCTACAAGCTTGCGAACCTCTTCCTGCGTCTTGCCGCAGAACGAACAGATTAAGTTACCACCGCTCTTTCCGTTATCCTTACTCATGGCCTTGTCCCCTAGAAAAACCCTTTGGAAAAACCCTCATTCCTATTCAGATGCTTAAACAGGTGGGGAGGATTGCCCAATCAGGGGAAACCGCATTTGGATCCATCAGATCCTGTATAATTTAGTATCGGTACGGTGTTTAAAAACCTTTAGGGCGAAATCGACCTATTATGGGTCGGCAAGTAAAGTAAATAACTTGACATTTTATGTGTGGGGCGCGTTAAGGGGCTTTTAGCACCATAAACGGATGAGTTAGACTCTTAAGGGTTATGCGCCGTGGTTTGGCCTCTACTTTAATTTAGGGCTTTAGGACCGATCGCAAGATCGAATCCTTTTAACCATCGACAAATTTATAATGGGATGAGTAGTTACCAGCATTTAAGGAATTATTATGGAAAAATTCAAGGTTAACGATCGTGTTCGCCGCTTACCATTTACGATTACCCTTCCTAGAGAGGGCGCTACGAGCGTAAGCGCCCTTGATGATGAGGCTGAGACTACGACCATCTCAATCCGTGGTTGTCTGGGAGTCATCAAGGCGCTATGCCAGGAGACCACCATCACATCTAAGGAGAACAAGGCGCGCGCCATGATGATCCAGGTGCTGTGGGATAACGGAACTCTATCGTATCACGGACCAGAGGCGATTGAGGTCTCGTAACTATTCACCCCAGTATAAACTTATCGGTAATTAAAAGGATTCGATCTTGCGATCTGTCCTAAAGACCCCCTTTCTTGACGTCCCCTGATCGGGGACGCTTATTTTAGGGTGAATAGTTATTGTTTCCACCCAAGTTTGCTTCGCAAACTCGCCCCTTGATAGGGGCTAACGTATTCACCGCATCAGACCAGTGTGCGTTGGCCCCTAACAAGTGCCTATTTACTCTTGAATTGGAAGGGCTGCTCTGCGCCCTCGATCAGGCGCTGAATGTTCTGCCGATGACGTGCGATAACTACGACCGAAACGATCACAAATGAGAGGCAGATCGCCTCAGAGAGGTTCATCAGAAAGGCCGCTAGCGGAAGCACTAGCGCAGCCAGCATTGAGGAGAGCGACACTATTCGCGATAGCGCAAACGCTATCCCGAATACTGCCAGCGTGATTAGCGCAGAGACCCCACTTAACGCTGCTATCATACCAAGCGCTGTCGCAACACCCTTTCCTCCCCGCAGAAATTGCGGAATAGAGAAGCAGTGACCACAAACAAGAGCCGCGCCCGCCGCTGCAGGGAATGCAACGGAGCTGCTTACAAAGGCTGCTATCATTACGCCGATATACCCCTTAAGAATATCTCCAGCCAGTGTCAGCAGCCCCGCCCGCTTGCCGAGAATACGCGCCACATTAGTAGCGCCCACGTTACCACTCCCCTGCGCTGTAATATCGATCCCGTGCAACTTTGAGATGAGACGTCCGGTAGGAAACGCCCCTAAGAGATAAAATGGAAGAAGCCCCAGTATAGTTAAGGCCGTGCTCATGCTCGCAACCGTCTAATCGCCTCGGCCCTGTCAGCAGCCCCAAAGATATACGAGCCCGCTACCAAGGCAGAGGCCCCCGCCTTTCTGCACAACGCTCCGGTCTCTGCGGTAATGCCCCCATCGACCTCAATCACTACCCCTGGGTTGTGCGACTGAATTCTGTCGTAAAGTTGTTGGATCTTAGCTATTGAGCCGGGGATAAAAGGCTGCCCACCCCAGCCCGGATTGACCGTCATAACCAACACTAGATCACATACATCAAGCACGTCGTAGATAGATTCGACCGGGGTTCCAGGACTAATCGCCACGCCGTTTTTAAGCCCTAAGGCACGGATCTCAGAAAGCGTACTGTGCAGATGCGGACAGACCTCCTGGTGCACTATAATGCGGTCGGCTCCAGCCTCCTTAAACGCTTGAAGGTGTTTCTCCGGCTTAACGATCATCAGATGCACATCGAGAAAGAGCGCGCTCTTGGCGCGTAACGATCTGACTACGTTCGCTCCAAATGTAATCGGAGGCACAAAGGAGCCATCCATAACATCTACATGAATCCAGTCAGCACCGGACTCGGTGAGGCTACGAACCTCTTCATCGAGGCGGCCGATATCAGCCGCTAGAATAGAGGGCGCGATAATGTTGTGATCTAAATTTTGTTTCATTGGTCCGTTATAAAAGGCCGCTAGCTGGACATTACTTTAGCCTGCTTGGCCTAAAGCAGGCCAGAGCGGAATTCTGCTAAAGGGTGTTTATCGGGTAAATTTGGCTTGGTACGGTTTCTGCAATAAATGCCTTTGAAGATCCTCAATGGATGAGGAGCTTGTGGTCTGTTTATAAGGTACCGCAATGGAAGCGATTCGTAGTAGCTCTGCAACTATCTCTAATCAAAGCACAACCTCCCCGAATCAGGGCAGCGCGCCGACAACAGCCTCGGCCGAATTCGACAAGACCCTCAGGTCTCTGCTGGTAGCCAATAAGGAAAATAAGGTCAGTGAAGAGGAGGTTTTTTCCGCTCTTGTTCAAGAGCGGATCAAGCAGGAGCAGGGAGAGGAGTCCCTTGGCAAATTTAAGGAGCTTCTAACAAAGAGTAAAGATGCCCTTCGGAAACCAGATGGGTTTGTGCCGGTTGAAGATGCTACCAAGAACGCCCTCAAAGCCTTTAGGGAGAGCGGCGCAATCTCTACGGAGCAGGCCGACAAGATCTACTCCCAAGCCTTCGCTGCAGCGCAACTAGATGGCAACACCGCCGCACTATTTGACGATCGTGGGGGCCCTGGAGATAGCTCCGTCGCCACTTCCACCCTTGAGCAAGCCCTGCTTGCAAGCCGCACTAAATTTGAGAATTTTGCTGCCGGTAGCGAGGTAGCGCCAACTCGCAGCATTATGGAGGAGAGTGTGGGCAAGGTCGGTGCTGGAAGCTCCTCGGAGCTAGCTTCTGCGGGCTTCTTGTTTAAACCGATCTCAGATAGCGATGGTAAACTAGCTATTCTACTCCCCCCTAAACTAGCCGGAATGGTCGCCGGAGTGCGTCTAATCGGCCCCTCTGGCGAGGTGCTAGAGTCCGGACGATTTAGCGGCAACGGTAACGGCGGTCGTGACCACTATCGATTCTCTAGGCCCGGTGCAAGCTATCTAGATGGCCTGACGGTTGAGCTAACCCTTAAAACTAACGAACGGATCCGGTACGTGATCGATGAGACCTCGGAGCGCAGTGGGGGCGGCTCACCTGATACTAGAAATGGTTCCAATCGGGGCGGTAGTGGCTCAGGTGGGGGTGGCGGATCACAGGATGATACCTCCCTGTAGGGCTTACCACGCAGAACAGAACGGCGTTTCCTATAATTGGATTAAGGTACCCAAGATGCTAGCCGACCATTCTACTGGTAGGTAGCAAAGAAAGGATTAGCAATGGGCGTCATCGTCGGAACATTAGGGGTGCTATTGAGCGTGCTGATCGGGTTTATGGGACCCGGCGGCCCGATCGAGGTTCTTTTCCAGCCCTATGAATATCTGGTTATCATGGGTGGTATCGGGTTTACATCCTTGATCTCCTCACCTGGTTCCATCTTAAAAGCTCTGCCAGGCGCCATGTTCGGCGCGGTTAAGGGTAGTGGCGTAAATGCCGCTGTGTTCAGGGACCTGCTCGGTTTGATGGCCATCATCTTTGACACGATGCGCCGTGAAGGTGTGCTTGGAATCGAGGGAGACATCTCTAATCCGCATCAAAGCGCGCGCTTTAATAAGTATCCGAAGGCTTCGCACAACCACCACCTGATGGAGACCTTGACGAGTGCGCTGCGCCTCTATGTGGACGGTGTAGTAAATGCCTTTGATCTAGATAAGCTACTCGACTCCGAGATCGAAACACACCACGAAGAGGCGCTACTCCTTCCAGGTACCGTAAAAGGTCTGGCCGATGCCTTTCCCGCTATGGGAATCGTAGCCGCCGTACTTGGAATTATTATCACCATGCAATTTCTCGATGGTCCTCCTACCGAGATCGGGCACCACGTTGCCGCGGCTCTAGTAGGAACCATGCTTGGGATCTTCCTCTCCTACGGATTCGTGGGGCCACTCGGATCAAAGATGGAGCACAACGTACGAGAGAATACGAGCCTGCTAAAATGCGTACGTGCAGGGCTAGTCTCATTCGCTGGAGGAGCTCCGCCAGCTGTAGCCCTTGAATTTGCGCGGAAAACTATCCCAAGTGTGTTCCGTCCAACGGCAGAGCAACTTGAGGAGATCCTTAAGGAAGCTAAGAAGAAGTGAGGTCTGTGACAACAGAGATAAATGGCAAAAGACGACAAGCCGGTCATTATAATCAAGAAGGGGGGGCACGGAGGCCATCACGGCGGCGCCTGGAAGATCGCCTACGCGGACTTCGTAACGGCGATGATGTGTTTCTTTCTCTGTATGTGGTTGATCAGTACTGCCTCAATTACAACGCGCCAGTCCATTGCCTCGTACTTTAGAAAGCCTGCGGTCTTTACCGAGGGTTCCGGCATGCCGCTACTGCTTGGTGGGCAGGGCATCCTTGAGGATGCTTTTACTCCGCCACGACCAGAGGACAAAAGAAAGCTAAAGAACCCCTCTGACGACCCATCTCGTAGGCTTTTCGGTGAAACGGATGTAGATCAGGACAAGCACTACGAACGGGATGGCCGCTTACCTCCCAAAAAGAATCGAGGTCCGGATCAGATAACGGGACTTAACTCTGACAAAAAAAATGCTGAGGAGAGTCGTCGTGAGATACGGCTACGCCTGATTGCAGAGTCTACCAAGATTGAGCTCAATAAAATAATAAAGTCGAACTCTCAGCTAGCAAATATCTTGGGCAAGATTGAAGCCAGCGTTGAAGCGGACGGACTAAAGATCGAGATCATGGATACAGACAGGTATTCCATGTTTGACAGCGGCAGTGCGCGCATCAAGCGTGATGCGGAAGCTGCCTTCCAGCAGGTCACCGATGTGATTAAAAAATACCCCAATACCGTTGAGATCTTCGGCCATACGGACGCCACACCCTTCCCCTCCCGAGCTGGTGGTTATACCAACTGGGAGCTCTCAGCCGACCGCGCCAACGCTGCACGCCGCTTGATACAGTCACAGGGCCTACCAACACAGCAGATCACAAGCGTTATTGGTAAAGCTTCCAGCGAGCTTAAGGTGCCGGACTCTCCACTAGCACCCGCCAATCGACGTATTACCCTCAAGCTAAAGTTTAATTGGCAGGGGGACATCGAGCCCAATGATGCTCAGACCTCTCCAGAGGGGCTGCGTAAATTGTTTGCTCCAGAACTATCAGAGCAGGAGCCTAAGGAGCCAATTGCGGCGGCCAACTTAGTTACTCCACCTGCGCTAGCAGTAGAGCCGCGCAAAACTCCAATCCCAATCCCAATCCCAACAACATCTGATAGTCGTACCGGTAGAATTAAACTGCCAGATGGTCCAATTATCGAGGAGAATCCGGAATACATGCCACAGGATAAGATCTTCGGAAACAATCCGGTACTTGGGGCTAGGGAGCTTTCTATACACTAGGGGCTCTTAGCCTGACTGTAATCTCTCCTCCTTGCGCTTAACCAACTCCACACTACAATAGCTGCTGACTAGCATATAATGAGGAGGAAGCATGCGAGCTATTCAGATAACAGCAACTCTGTGCATGGCGGCCGGGATCGCGTGCGGGGCCTTTGGCGCACATGCTCTGCGAGATATAGTTCCGCAAAGGGAGTTACTAATCTGGGAGAAGGGGGTGTTCTATCAGTTGATCCACGCTCTGGCAGCGCTACTGATAACATCGGCAACTGGGCTACAGATCTCTGATAGGGCACGGCGCGCCATCGGATGGTTATTTTTGGGCTCCCTCGCCATATTTTCCGGCACCCTGTACGCACTGGTGTTAAGCGGCATGCATTGGCTGGGCGCAATCACCCCAGTCGGTGGTGCTGGATTTATACTTGGCTGGTTGCTACTTGCATATCAGCTAGTTAAGCAGCGTTGCAGAAGCCATTAACTCTATTCAGATCAATAGTTGCGAATCTACTGCCCATGCAGCCCCATCCTATCAATTAATGATCCAAGATCGAATCTCCAATATGCTGCGTATCGCTATTCTGGTTGCTGCCACCACAGCCTTATCCGCTGCTATCGCATCGTGTGGCGGCGGCGGCGGTGGTGGTGGTGGTAGTGACGATGGTGGCGGAACAGCTAACTACCCTGGTAGCCTCACTTTATCTGTAGAGCGGGACAGGATCGACTCTGGAGACATGGACCGCGTGCGGATTGAGATCAACGACTTAAATCCGGATGGCGCAATCCTTAAATTCCACTATCCCAATTCCCTGAGGTATGTAGAAAACAGCGCTATTCTCTTTCCAGACAGAGAGGAGCAGTCCGATATCTCTCCGTACGACGAGGTTAGCATCGATGGGGAGCGCTATCTCGTCTTTTTCCTCTACTCCAGCAGCGCTCTGAACGATGCATTTATCTCGCTTGAATTTGATCTGAAGGCCACCAAGAGCAATTCCGAAGCGTATGTAGAGGTAGACCTAGATAACAACGATCTGAATATTCTGGACAGTCTTGAGTTTAAAGCCTCCTCGCCAAGGTTCTCAGCCCTTGAAAGATGGGACATAGTGATCGAGGCTGAATCAACCGATCCGACACCAACCCCAGGGCCTACTAAGACCCCTCGTAAATAGCGCTTGGCCACCCCCCTTTATTATAGACTCCTGTCTCAAAACGGGCCATGCTCCCCTGGTCTTTTGAAAAATACCACTACTCTGCATGAGCACCAACAACGCTGAAGCCCCTACTATTCCAGCTACTGCGACCGATGCGCCAATGCGTCCGATCTGTCGTCCCTTTCTTAAGTGGGCCGGTGGCAAGACTCAACTCCTACCCCACCTTATACACCGCATTCCCAACTCATTTAACCGCTATATAGAACCATTTTTAGGAGGTGGCGCGCTCTATTTTGCGCTGCAACCTAAGGTTGCGTTCCTAGCTGATTGCAACAATGAGTTGATTAACTGCTACCAAATCGTTCGTTCGCAGCTTGAGGAGCTAATAGAGGAGCTCAAGGGCTACCGTTACGATAAAGAGATGTATTATGCAGCCCGCGAATTAGATCGACGCCCAGACTTCGCCTCTCTCTCACGAGTTAAGCGCGCGGCGCGCCTAATCTACCTTAATAAGAGCTGTTTTAATGGACTCTACCGCGTTAATTCTAGGGGTGAGTTTAACGTCCCATTTGGTGCCTATACCAACCCAACTATCCTCGATCAGCAGAACCTAAGAGGTTGCCAAGCATTGCTGCAAAAAGCTGTAATACAAAGCGGAAATTTCGAGCAGGTCTTAGAGGTTGCGGATAAGGGTGATTTCGTATACTTCGATCCTCCTTACGCCCCAACCTCAGAGACCTCAGACTTTACGCACTACTCAAAGGATGGCTTTGATGACGTTGCACAGGAGATGCTGCTACTTGTCTGCTTACAACTTAACCAACGTGGTGTAAAATGGATGGTATCCAACTCCAACACTGCGCTGATTCAAGAACTCTACCGAGGATTTAAGATTGAGCCGGTATGCGCCTTACGCGCTATTAACTCTAAGGCAGAGAAGCGCGGCTCCGTGATAGAGCTAATTATCAGGAACTTTTAGCTGTATTGGTGCTAGTAGAATAGATTAGCAGAATATAATGGTGGGCGCTGCAGGGATCGAACCTACGACTTTCAGCTTGTAAGGCTGACGCTCTACCAACTGAGCTAAGCGCCCTCAGATGGAGCACAAAGAGTAATGGCAGCAGCAATAAAAGTCAAATAGCCCGTAACCAGGCACTGCCACTTGATAGTGGCAAGAGTCACAGCCACTTGATAGTGGCAAGGGCCACGGCCACTTGATAGTGGCAAGGTTAACAGCCACTTGATAGTGGCCGTGGGTATGCCCATGTACGCGATCTTTTAAATGGCCGGTCTAGAGACCGGCGCACCAAGTAGAGTTATACCTAATGCGCAACTATCGCAGCAACGGGCGCTTTTTCATCGCTAGGAGCATCTTCACCCCGGTCCCCTTTCTTCTTATCATCGGCATAGAGCAGCTCATCTCGCATAGCCTTATGCTGCAACATACTGGCGAAGTCCTCCGGTTTGCGGCAACGCAGCGCTTCGAAGAGCACCTCATCAACGTGCGACACTGGAACTAATTCAAGCTCGTTACGTACAGTAGTTGGAATCTCCTCGATATCGTTCTCGTTCTCCTTTGGAAGAAGAACTCGGCGAATACCTCCACGATGTGCAGCAAGAGCCTTCTCTTTGAGGCCACCAATCGGCAACACGTTACCACGCAACGTTATCTCTCCGGTCATCGCAACATTTTTATCTATAGGAATTCCCGTAAGAGCAGAGATCATCGATGTTGCCATAGTGATACCAGCAGATGGGCCATCCTTCGGAATACCACCCTCTGGAACATGCACGTGAATATCTATCTTATCGTAGAAATAGCGCGGTAACCCTAAAATTGCGGCACGCGAGCGTACGTAACTCAGAGCCGCCTTAGCAGACTCCTGCATGACGTCTCCGAGCTTTCCGGTAATCTGCAAGCGCCCACGCCCTGGCAATATAGTGGTCTCGATAACTAACAGCTCCCCACCCTTCTCAGTCCACGCTAGTCCGGTAGCCAAGCCAACCTGATCAAGCTCCTCTGACTTTCCGAATCTAAACTTAGGTTGACCTAAGAACTGCGGCAAATTAGCAGTATCGATAGTTACCAGAGTATCTGGGCCCTTTTCTACCACCTCAATAGCCACCTTACGACAAAGGGTTGCGATACTACGCTCCAAACTTCGGACTCCTGCTTCGCGAGTATATCGATTTATAATCTCCGAATAAACTCCATCACTTATCCTCATGTTTTCAGCAGTCAATCCATTCTCCTGGACCTGCTTTGCAAAGAGGTATTTCTTACATATCGCAACTTTTTCAAGCTCTGTGTATCCAGATAGCCTAATAATCTCCATACGATCCATCAACGGTTGTGGAATAGTATGTAGTGAATTAGCCGTCGTAATAAACATCACCTTCGAAAGATCGTAATCACAATCTAGGTAGTGATCGTTAAACGAATCGTTCTGCTCTGGGTCAAGCACCTCGAGCAACGCCGAGGAAGGATCCCCTCGGAAGTCGGTCGACATTTTATCAACCTCATCAAGCAGGAACACAGGATTACTGGTACCAGCCTTCTTTAACGACTGGATAACCTTACCAGGCAACGCGCCTATGTAGGTTCGGCGGTGACCACGGATCTCCGCCTCATCACGCACGCCACCAAGAGCTACACGCACGAACTTGCGGCCAGTTGATTTAGCGATCGACTTGCCGAGCGAAGTTTTTCCTACTCCCGGAGGTCCTACCAAGCACAGGATCGGCCCGCGCATCTTGCCAACAAGCTTCTGTACGGCGAGATACTCAAGGATTCGCTCCTTAACCTTCTCTAATCCGTAGTGGTCCTCATCAAGAACCGCGCGAGCCTGCTCCATATCGATCTCTTCTTTAGAGATCTCGTTCCACGGAAGGGCCAACATCCAATCCACATAGTTACGCACAACGGTGGCCTCCGCCGACATCGGCGACATCATCTTGAGCTTGCGGATCTCCTTCTCTGTCTTCTCTCTAATATCAGCAGGCATCTCCTTTGATTTGAACTTGTCATCAAGCTCCTGAAGTTCATTACGGAAATCGTCTTTTTCTCCGAGCTCCTTCTGGATCGCCCGCATTTGCTCGTTCAGATAGTACTCCTTCTGAGTCTTCTCCATCTGCTTCTTGACACGACTACGAATTCGCTTCTCTACCTGCAAGATCTCAATCTCGGACTTCATATGACCGAGGATCTTCTCAAGCCGCTCTTGTGGCGGAATGGTCTCAAGGATCTCCTGCTTGTCTTCGAGCTTAATATTGAGCTGGACTACGATAGCATCAGCAAGACGCGAAGGATCTTCGATCGCGTTAACCTGCATTATCATCTCAGGATTAACCTTCTTGCCGAGCTTCACATAGTTATCAAAGGTGGTATTGACCGAGCGCATCAATGCCTTAAGATCAGTTGTGACCTCCTCATCCCAGACGATCTCCTCAACATCAACCAACATGAACTCATCTTCGCGCACGAACTTCTTAACACGAGCGCGCACCTTGCCCTCTACAAGCACCTTAATCGGGCCATCAGCGAGGCGAATTAACTGAACTACCTCGCCCAAAGTTCCAATAGTGTAGATATCTTTAGGCCCTGGATTGCTTGTGCGGGCGTCTTTCTGCGCGGCGAGAAATATGTATTTTCCTTCGCGCTGCGACTCCTCTATGGCTTTGACGCTCTTTTCCCGTCCTACAAAGAGCGGGACAACCTGCTGGGGGAATACTACGAGTTCTCTTAGTGGCAGAAGTGGGATCGGATTGTTGAGTGATGCTTTCATTGTTCTCTTAGAAGTCAAAACAGCCGTTAGTAACCTATCCTTCCAGTATCGCTGATAACATACAGCCTAGATCAGCAATGCATGAGGAGAGAATAAACCCAACCATCTATTTTTACTATAGCAGATGGTCGCAAGATGGCGGATAGCCGACCACCTCTACCTGTATGATGCTAGTCGAGCATCAGAGAAATCACAATAATATAGCTTTGTAAAAAGATCTGGCACACGAAGAGTCAATCACTGTTATCAGCAGATACAAATTTGATACAACCGGCCGATCCTGTGCTGCTATTTACGCCTTGTCTTACCGTTCTATAGAGCAGCGTTCTGAGACCTAAGCAGATTCTGCGTGCTGATATACAACCAGGGGTTTTTCGCCCTTATTAACTGTATCCTCAGAGACAATGACCTCTTTTATATCAGGCTCGGATGGAACCTCATACATAACATCAAGCATGATTGCCTCGAGAATTGCACGCAACCCACGTGCCCCAGCCTTTCTCTCAACAGCCTGCTTGGCAACCGCGGCAAGTGCGCCCTCAGTAAAACGGAGCTGCACACCCTCCATATCAAACAGCTTCTTGTATTGCTTCGTTAGAGCGTTCTTTGGCTCAACCAGTATCTTAATTAGCGCCCCATCATCGAGATCATCGAGAACCGCGATCATAGGAAGACGTCCAATAAACTCAGGGATCAATCCAAACTTAAGGAGGTCTTCAGGCTGGACCCTGCTAAGCAGCGAGCGTTTCTCCTCTTTCTTGGAGCGCTCCTTGTCTTTGGCCCCCTTTTGCTGTGCCCCGAAGCCTAGCTTCTTCTCGCCAACCCGGCGGCGAATGATGTCCTCTAGTCCTACGAACGCCCCTCCGCAGATGAATAGGATATTACTCGTATCAACCTGCAGGAACTCCTGCTGCGGATGCTTACGCCCACCCTTTGGTGGAACGCTTGCAACGGTACCTTCAAGCATCTTAAGCAACGCTTGTTGCACCCCCTCACCCGAAACATCGCGAGTAATCGAAGGGTTCTCCGCCTTGCGAGAGATCTTGTCTATCTCATCTATGTACACTATTCCGCGCTGCGCCTTATCTACGTCATAATCGGCGTTCTGCAGAAGATTTAGGATAATATTCTCAACATCCTCTCCAACATAACCAGCCTCGGTCAGAGTAGTTGCGTCGGTGATGGTAAATGGGACCTGCAAGATCCGCGCTAACGTTTGTGCAAGCAGGGTCTTTCCGGTGCCGGTTGGTCCGATTAAAAGGATATTGGACTTGGCGATCTCAACCTCTCCGGTTCCGCCCTTAGCTTCGATGCGTTTGTAGTGGTTGTGTACTGCTACAGAGAGCGCCTTCTTTGCGAAGTCCTGCCCTACAACAAACTGATCGAGAAATGACTTGATATCTTTGGGCTTAGGAAGCTTGGACTGCGTAGGAGTGACGCTATCGCCCTCAACCTCCTCTGCAATAATATCGTTACATAGCTCGATACACTCATCGCAGATGTAGACAGAGGGACCAGCGATAAGTTTCCGCACCTCCTCCTGCGAACGATTGCAGAAGGAACACACCAACGTAGTTCTACCTTTATCACCAGGCTTGCTCACAGAGGCTCCTTAATACCCTATTCCTTTTTCCCATCAACAACACGTCGCTCGAAAACATCGTCGATTATTCCGTATTCCTTGGCCTGCACAGCAGTCATGAAGAAATCCCGGTCACTGTCCTCTTCAACCTGCTTAAGTGCTTGTCCACTATGGCTGGCAAGAAGCCCTGTCAACTCTTGCTTGATACGGATCATCTCGCGCGCATGGATCTCAACATCGGAGGCCTGTCCACTAAAACCACCGAGTGGTTGATGGATCATAATGCGTGAATGCGGCAAGGCTGCGCGCTTGCCCTTCTTTCCGCCAGCCAGGAGCACCGCTCCCATACTGGCCGCCTGACCGACACACACGGTAGAAACATCCGGTCGGATGTACTGCATGGTATCGTATATCGCCATACCTGCGGTCACACTACCACCGGGGCTATTGATGTAAAGAAATATGTCCTTCTCTGGGTCATCGCTCTCGAGGAAGAGAAACTGCGCTATAATGAGGTTAGCAATCATGTCATTGACCTCGGTACCGAGGAAGATTATGCGCTCCTTAAGAAGTCGGGAGTATATATCATAGGAACGCTCTCCGCGCCCTGTTTGCTCGATAACGAAAGGAATATAAGCCATGAAGATCCCCCTGAAAAAATGTCGAAAAGGTCGCTGCCGATCGCCCGTTAGCGTACCTGCATGCCCTGTTTATAATAACTAAGAGACCGTACCAAAAACTGATCCATTCAAGCAACTGAAGTATTTAGTGTTACTCGAAATATTAGCAGTATGGCTAAGCCTTCACTGCTGCATCGGGTTTTGGGGCACCGAATTCTGGGACACCAGGTTCTGGAGCATCTGTGTATTCAACCGTAGTCTTAGACATTAAGTGCTCAAGTATCTTGGTGCGCCTAACCTCCAGCAAAAAGGACATAATACGCGATTTTTCCAATAGGATCTTGCGCGTTGCCTCGACCGTAGAGCCGTTCTGCTCAGCTGCACGCTGAATCATACGCTCACGGTCAGCCTCATCAACCTTGATATCCTCGGCCGAACCGACGCGATCTATGATAATTGCACCCCGAATTCTATTTAGCGCGAACTCAGAGAACTGCTCACGAAATAGGTTTACATCGATAGATTCCGGCTTTGCCTCCCTGCCAGCAAATCCGTAACGCGCTACGATCCCTCGGATTTCATCGTCAACCATCGCAGAAGGGACCTTAAATGGGTGCTCCTTTACAAGCATATCCAAGAGAGCGCCCTGGGTCTCGGACTTAACCTCCTCCTCTGCTTGCTTACTAAGCTGCTCACGCACCTTTTCACGCAAAGCCGCTACGGTCTCAACCTCAAGGCCGATAGTCTTTACAAAATCATCATCAAGGGTTGGCAAATTCTTGGTAAAGATACCGTGCAACATGCCTCGATAGGTGACCTGCTTGCCCCGCATCCCTGGATTCTGATGATCCTCGGCACCGGTAATAACCACGTCCTTACTGTCGTTAACGCTCAGTCCAACGAACTGCTCCTCAACCTCATGAGAGAGCTTGCCAGAGCCGAGCTGATCAACGAACGGCTCACCACGAGAGAATTCCCCGTCCCCGATCTGAATAGATATGGAGAGAGCCACCACATCACCCTTTGCAGCCTCCTTGCGATCCTCTATCGGCTTAAGGTCGGCCTTGGACTCGCGCAAACGCTCCAGAGACTTATCAACATCATCGTCCACGACAACTTTCTTCACAACCTGAACGGTCCTATTGAGGTAATTTGAAATGAT